>NZ_RCVZ01000008.1 GCF_003668575.1 Falsibacillus albus
ATTATCGCCGGAAGTGATGGATAAAAAGCGATTAGTGATGGATAAATCGGCAAAAGTGATGGATAAATCCCCGGAAGTGTCGGAGAAACTCAGCTTAGTGATGGAAACACCGCAAATAGAGAAGAAATCCCTAATCCAGGGTGACATCCAGGGTGACAGGCACCATCCAGAAAATGGATGGTGCCTGTCACCCTTTCCACCCTTAAAAATTTTTCCCCCTGGTTGAAATCTTCTAATATTTTCAATTATTATGTGATACAATGAACAATGGGTCGAAATTTAGCGAATATTAGAGAAAAAGGAGGAGTAGGATGGTTTCGGATTTTGGTCAGCATGCATTGATCAGCATTATTTCGCACCTCGTGTTTATCGGTATTACGTTTTGGGCGCTTCAAGCATTGAATTTTGAGAAATTCATAAGGGCGAATCACGTTTTCCAAGCCCGTTTATTATATATATTATTGACCATTGCGATCGGGTCTACGGTAAGTAATTTTTTCCTTGATTACCTGCTATGGTCCCAGCAGCTTCCGTTGATGCTGCAACTTGTCACACTTCTGTAAAAAATAGGTCTTCCTGCATGTTCCCAACCGGAATATAATTGATTATGATTTGTTTTGCATTGATTTTTTAGACGTAAAAAACAGCCCGTTTACATATGTCTAAATGTGACGAGAATTCCCATGTATGCTCTGATTCTTAGTGGAAAGAATGGTACTAAGAGGGGGAGAAACATGTATAAAAAATGGAGAAAAGCAGTCATTATTCCTATAGCGGCAGTGACTTTAGGTTTTATATATTTTTTATTGGGGAATACAACAACCAATGCAGCAAAACAAGGCATAGATCTTTGGCGAATGGCAGAGGCGGTTCAACATGACAACGGGAAGGTCATTGAATGGTCTCTACATACAAGAGAAACGTTAAACATTGAGAACGCTGGGCAATTCCGTGCAAAAATGGAAAAGCTTCAGGAGACATTTCCTCAATGGGACTGGAAGCAAGATGAAAAGAAAGACCGCTTTGCGGCGGTGGGAACTTCAGTTTCAGCAAATTCCAACTTCCATGAAAAAATTCAATTGCTCTCGACCCTCAAAAATGGACAACGGTTTTCGTATATTCTCTATGAGGTCTCGGGTCAAAATTGGAGTAAAGAAGAAGCCCAATTGATCAAAGAAAAATTCCCGAAGCAATTGGCTCTAATTTACAAGGAAAAACCTGTGATTTTCTCTTGTATCAAAGGCGAATTCAATGATAAGATTGATCATGTTTTATCGAAATACGCCAGTGATATGCTCAAAGAATTCCATGCCGAAGAAAAAGAATCTTTGAAAGAAAAGGATTTCTATTCTGTTTCTGCATATTCACCAGATTTTACGCAAGCCGTTCCTTTAAGGAACACCGAGATGAATGTACAAATTGGCCTTAGGAAAAGTGGAATGGGCGCTAAGACGACCATCGTTATTGGCACACCCATCCTTACGATTGAATATTAATATATAGAAATTGGACGCGGAGGGGAATACTCTTGGAAAAGATCATCGTCCGCGGTGGTAATCAGTTGAACGGTACGGTAAAGGTTGAAGGAGCAAAAAATGCCGTATTGCCTGTTATTGCCGCAACATTATTAGCTAGTGAAGGTAAAAGCATTATACGTGATGTACCTACTCTCTCCGATGTATATACAATTAATGAAGTATTGCGCTCTTTGAATGCGGACGTTGCGTTCAAGGATGATTATATTGTTGTGGATGCATCAAGAGAGTTGAATATTGAAGCACGATTCGAATATGTACGCAAAATGCGCGCTTCCGTCTTGGTCATGGGTCCTCTTTTGGCCCGCCAAGGAAAAGCACGTGTGGCGCTGCCAGGCGGTTGTGCAATAGGATCACGTCCGATTGATTTACACTTAAAAGGCTTTGAAGCAATGGGAGCGAAAGTGAAAGTTGGAAATGGATTTATTGAAGCCGAAGTCGAAGACAGACTTCACGGGGCGAAAATCTATCTTGACTTCCCAAGTGTTGGAGCTACACAGAACATCATGATGGCTGCTGCTATGGCAAAAGGCACATCTACGATTGAAAACTGTGCAAAAGAACCTGAAATTGTTGATTTAGCTAACTATTTAAATAAAATGGGTGCCAAAGTGAAGGGCGCAGGTACGGGAACCATCCGTATCGAAGGTGTGGATCGTCTCGTTGGTGCCGATCATAACATTATACCTGACCGCATCGAAGCAGGAACGTTCATGGTAGCGGCAGCTGTGACAGGCGGAGATGTCCTTGTTCAAGGTGCAGTGCCTGAACATCTCTCTTCCCTTGTGGCAAAAATGGAAGAGATGGGTGTGACCATCATTGAAGAACAGGATGGATTGCGCGTCATCGGTCCGGATAAACTGAAGGCAGTCGATATCAAAACGATGCCTCACCCTGGATTCCCGACAGACATGCAGTCGCAAATGATGTCCCTTTTGCTATGTGCAGAAGGAACCGGCATGATTACAGAAACTGTATTTGAAAATCGTTTTATGCATGTGGAAGAATTCCGCCGCATGAACGCAGATATTAAAATCGAAGGCCGTTCCGTCATCATGAATGGTCCAAGTCAGTTGCAGGGTGCTGAAGTTGCCGCAACGGATCTTCGCGCAGCAGCGGCATTGATCATTGCAGGATTGAAAGCGGATGGCTACACACGTGTAACCGAATTGAAGCACTTAGACCGCGGTTATTTGAATTTCCATAATAAACTGGCTGCGCTTGGTGCAGACATCGAACGCATCAATGAAGCAGACGAAACGGTAAAAACCGATTATGTAAAAGACTTAAACGCATAAAGAGAAACATCTCAGAACTTCATCGACGATGGATATCTGAGGTGTTTTTTTATTGCTTGCAATCTATGAAACTATTGATTGAAACGAAAATCAATTATTCTACTAAAAATAAAAAAATCCGCTGTCGCCAGCGGATTCCACATCTATAGTATTTTTAGGGAGAATACTAGTTTTGAAGTCAAAATTGTAGGAAATTTATCAGAAAAAAATTACTTGTTATGCTTATCAATCAAGTCTTATTGAATACCGACCGCATCAAACGATTTATTGACGGCGTTCACTTCTGCAGATCCTGCACCGTATAAATCGGTCGCTGCTTGGACAGCCGCAGCACGTGCCTGGCTGAACGTCGCATTGGATGTTAAGTAGACGGTATTCATGCGGTAGTAGATCGCGCCAAGCTTGTCACGGCCGATTCCAGGTACCGTCACGCCGTATTGAGAGCCGCCTTCGCTAAGTAAATAAGCGGCTTTGTTGATAATGCTGCTGTTCGTATGAACACCGCCATTATCATCCGTACCCGTGTAGCGTTTGGAGTAATTGTCTGGATATCCATATTTCGCGGGATCGCTCATGGAACGAAGGGCATCGTTTGGAACACCCGGCGTATAAATATCCTCGCCAATCTCGAAATCTGGGTTTTTGCCATTATAGAACTCTATCAACGTACCAAACACATCGGATAATGCTTCGTTCAGTGCACCGGATTCGTTTTGATAGACAAGTCCGGAGCTGGATTCAGTCACAGCATGCGTAAGCTCATGACCGACAACATCGATTCCGCCGGAGAAGAAAGTAAAGTTCGTTCCGTCGCCATCACCGTAAACCATTTGCGAACCATTCCAGAACGCGTTGTTATAGTTGTTTCCATAATGGACGGATGATTTGATTGCAGCGCCGTGATTATCATAAGAATTGCGTCCAAATTTCTTTTTATAATAATCATACGTCACGCCAGCATAGTAGTGGGCATCCACAGCGGCCGCATCGGCTGACGCATTATAGACGTTGTCGCTATCTTTCCAAAGGGTGCCCGGCAGGAATAGATCAGGGAGCAGCCAATAGCTTGACATATCATACGTGAAAATGCCCGATCCCCTTGTGTTATCCTGCAAGTAATACATACCATTGGACAGTGTCGTATTCAGTGATTTTGTATCACCAAGCACACCTTTGCCTGTTCCGACGGCATTCGTGCCAGACACTTCATCCATATTATTGAACTTGTTTAAAATCGTTCCATCGTTTGCGTCAATGAAATAGTTCCAGTTCCCAGGTTCAGGTGAAAGGAAATTCAAGTTAACCAGGTAAGCATAGTGCGCCGAGTCATCCTTTGTATAGACAACAAGCTCACCTTTCGGCTCTTTCTCAAGCTTTGGCTCGAAGCCGAGATCTTTTTTGGCGATCTTCACGGCCTTTTTGGCGTTCACTTTTTTCGCTTCCGTCAAAGCATGCTTTTCCTCCAACTGCGGCTGAACCGTCCCGGAGACGACATTCAACACGCCTTGATCATCGACGACGCCAACTTGCGTCGATCCCCAAACAGGAACTCCGTTGTAAAGCTGCTGGAGACGGACAACCGTTTTACCGAGCGAATCCTTGGAGACATCCAATACTTTGAATGAATCCTTCGCTGCTTTGGTTCCAAAACGGAACTTGTCCTTATGCATGTCCAAATATTGAAGGACGACCTGCTTTGCATCCAAACTAGTCGGAGACGTCAGATCACCGGATATAAATTCAGGTGAACCGATATGCTGATTCATTTTTACTTTTTCAGCACCATTCTGAGCTGCAAAAGCATGTGGTGAAAAGCTGCTGGAAACAAGTCCTAAAGCCAGTCCAACTCCCAGCCATTTCTTTTTGTTCATTGGCTGCATCCACCCCTTTTCTGGAAAATATTTATATTCGAAAAAAATCATATCACGTCGAAATGATTATTCATATAATTCCGATAACAATTGATAGGATGGTAATGATTTGCCCTATGGTGGATGGTGGAAACTAGTGCAGCGGGCAGGGGACAAGCTTGAATTCAATGGGAGGATAGAATGGAAAAATATTCTTTTGATAATAAATAAAAGGGATAAAAGCGGAGAAAAAACGTGAAATAGGTCGTTTGATGGACGGGAAAATCGTCGAATCATAAAATTTTTTTGAAAAATATCTATTAAATGATTCGTTTTTCTGGCATAAAAGCTTGTCCGCAGCCATATGTTGAAATGAGGGTTGGGCAATGGATTTGCTTATACCCTTAAGGCTGTTTTCTTCATGATCATCGCTTTAATAAAAGGTGGTGCAGCAGCATCGACCGCAGCACGCGGCCGATTTGAACCTGTCCTTTTTTAAGGCGTCACATCAATGAAACCACGCCTACCTCAATATCTGTATTGGAGGCATCAAGCATGAAACAAAACAAATTTATCCTTTTAATCGTCGCGGTCTTACTCGTCCTAACATTTGCTGTTCCATCCCTGCTCGTTCTTCCTTTCTCAGATGGAAACGCGAATGGCAAGCTTGATGAACGTCTATCACTGAAATCAAAAAAAGCTGATAACAGCTGGATGACGAAGGGTCCGGCCGTAGCCGTATTTCGATCGGAACAGAAAAAGGTAGAGAAGCTGCCCATCGAAGAATATGTCATCGGGGTGGTGGCATCCGAAATGAGCGCTGAGTTCGATGAGGAAGCATTGAAGGCGCAAGCGCTTGCCGCCAGGACCTATATCATCAGCCATCTCATGAACAAGGATAGCGGCGGAGTCCCCGATGGCGCGGACGTCACGGATACCGTCCAACATCAAGTATACAAAAATTTGGATGACTTAAAACGAATTTGGGGCAGCGACTACGATTGGAAGCTGAAAAAAGTAACCTCAGCGGTCAAAGCCACTGCCGGACAAATCATTACGTATAAAGATGAGCCGATCAATGCAGCCTTTTTCTCGACGAGCAACGGCTATACAGAAAACTCGCAGGATTATTGGGAAAACACAGTACCTTATCTGCAAAGCGTAGCGAGCCCGTGGGATAAAGAATCTCCTAAATATACCGCACAGAAGACGATAAGCATCAGTGACTTTGAAAAGGAACTTGGCGTGAAGCTTGGTAACAGCGGATCCGTCGGCACCATCACTTCCAGAACACCAGGCAAACGCGTCGGCACCATCGAAATCGGTGGGAAGAAATTCACAGGACGCGAAGTCAGGGAGAAACTGGCATTGAACTCATCGGACTTCAGCTGGGTAAGAAAAGGCGATCACCTCATCATCACCACCAAAGGCTATGGCCACGGGGTCGGCATGAGCCAATACGGCGCCGACGGCATGGCCAAACAAGGAAAAAACTACAAACAAATCCTCGCCTACTACTATAAAGGCATCCAGATCACCTCAGACGACAAATACGTAACCAAAGTCACAGCCAGCAAATAACAAAACTAGGGTGACAGGCACCATCCATTTTCTGGATGGTGCCTGTCACCCTAAATCTTTTTTAGATTTTTTTCCGAGTTTATACATATATAAATGGGTTTTGTCGAAAACTAAGAACTAAAAAATTTTTTTGAAAAATGTATATAATTTCTCACACCTGTTCAGAATGATTGCTGAGGTGATGGAAAATGAGAGAGGAAGAAAAGAAACGATCTTCTCAAAGCTTCTTTAAAAAACGTTGGGTATTCCCAGCAATGTATCTTGTAAGTGCAGCGATCCTAATTACAGCAATCCTATGGTATCAAGCTGCCAATAATGATGTCGCTCAGCCAAAGGGTAACGGGGATGACCAGTTAGCAAACAATGAGTATAACAATCCATCGGTAGAAGTTAATAGTGCTTTAGAAAACTTCAAAATGCCAGTGGAAGATCAAGACGCAGCAGTCATCGAAAAGCAATTCTATGATTACAATGCATCTGAAGAAGATCAGGAAGCAGCACTCGTTGTCTACAACAATTCGTATCATCCAAACCGCGGAATCGATATCACAATGAAAGACAATAAAGGCTTCGATGTGGTAGCGGCCATGAGCGGTACAGTTACAAATGTTAAAGAAGATTCGTTATTAGGAAACGTCATAGAAATTGAGCATGAGAAAGGCGTAGTGACTCAATATCAATCCGTTAAGGACTTCAAAGTTCAGGTTGGCGACCAAGTGAAACAAGGCGATGTCATCGCGAGTGCAGGAGAAAGTTTATACAATGAAGAAGCAGGTACACACGTACACTTCGAAATCCGTAAAGACAACAATCCTGTGAACCCAATTGAATTCTTTGGCAAATCTCTTGCTGATTTAGACGCAAAAGTGAAAGAAGACGCTGAAAAAGCAAAAGCCAATGTAAAAGAAGACCAATCAACTGGAAGCCAAACATCTGACGACCAATCCGGCACTGATCAATCTTCAGATAAAAAATCAGATGATCAATCAGGCCAAACCGGAGATCAAAAATCAGATGACCAAAAGTCCGGTGATAACGCTGACCAATCTGGCACAGACAACTCTGGTTCAGACAATGCTGGCCAAGACAACGGCGCATCAGACGAAACACAAGACAGCGGCAACTAATAACATCAAAATTAAACTTACCTGATTCACCAGGGTGGCCCCCTGGTGACAGGCACCAAGGTAGATAGGTTAACCGAATGCGGTGGCTTATCTACCTTTTTTATTGTGAAAATATGGTATAGTGGTGGAAAAAGAGGGGGGAGAACTTTCAATGAAAACACTGCTATTAACGGGATTTGAACCATTTTTGGGCCATCCGATCAACCCAACAGAACAAATCGTGAAGGAGCTGGATGGAAAAGAAACCGGAGACTATCAGATTAAAGGCAAGCTGCTGCCGGTCGATTTTGCGGAGGCGCAGGGACAGTTTGTTTCTTATATGAATGATCTTCAGCATGACGCGGTGATCTCGCTTGGGCTGGCAGCGGGCCGCGAATGCATCACTCCAGAGCGAGTTGCCATCAACATTCGCGACGGCGAACCTGACAACAAAGGAAATGCGCATCAGGACGCTCTCATTGAAGAAAATGGACCGGCTGCCTATTTCTCCACGCTGCCAATTCGAGCAATGGTCGAAGAATTGAATGCTGCAGGACTTCCTGCCAAAATCTCCAATACAGCAGGCACCTACCTCTGCAACAACATCATGTACTCCATGCTCCATGAGTTAGAATCCCGCAATATGACCGTACCTGCAGGGTTCATCCATGTTCCGGCCTCACATGACCTTGTCGTCAAAGGCTCCAGGGCTATGCCAAGCTGGTCTCAGGCTGATTTGACGAAAGCGATTGAAATAATGATTGGTGTTTTAGCCGGTCCCTGAGGGGACTGGCTTTTTTATTTTGGAGAAAAATGAATTGGGGAAGGAGGTGATTGAAAAATTGCGGATAGTGATGGAAATATCGCCGGAAGTGATGGAGAAAATCCCGATTGTGATGGAGAAAATGGGTTCTGTGATGGAATTATGGCTGAAAGTGATGGAATCGACTCAAAATCGTCCCCGATCCGACGCAAATTCGCATAAATTTGTCTATTACTGAAGGTGGAGACTTGGGAAATTTCATTTAAGATGCAAATGGAGTCGATCCGGAAAGAGGTTTTCATCAAAATGCTTTTGGACAAATTGAGGTGTGCCTCCAGGAGAAGCGAAATCGGTGGAGTGATGGAATAAATGGCGGATAATGATAGAAATATCGCCGGAAGTGATGGAGAAATTCCCGATTGTGATGGAGAAAATCGGTTTTGTGATGGAATTATGGCTGAAAGTGATGGAATCGCCTCAGAATCGTCCCCGATCCGACGCAAATTCGCATAAATTTGTCTATTACTGAAGGTGGAGACTCGGGAAATTTCATTTAAGATGCAAATGGAGTCGATCCGGGAAGAGGTTTTCAACCAAAAAGTCCTTGGACAAAATGAGGTGTGCCTCCAGGAGAAGCGAAACCGGTGGAGTGATGGAATAAATGGCGGATAGTGATGGAAATATCGCCGGAAGTGATGGAGAAAATTGGTTTTGTGATGGAATTATGGCTAAAAGTGATGGAATCGCCTCAAAATCGTCCCCGATCTGACGCAAATTCGCATAAATTTGTCTATTACTGAAGGTGGAGACTCGGGAAATTTCATTTAAGATGAAAATAGAGTCTATCCGGGAAGTGGTTTACATCAAAAATGCCTTTGGACAAATCTGAGGTGTGCCTCCAGGAGAAGCGGAATCGGTAGAGTGATGAAAAAAAAGCGGATAGTGATGGAAATATCGCCGGAAGTGATGGAGAAATTCCCGATTGTGATGGAGAAAATCGGTTTTGTGATGGAATTATGGCTGAAAGTGATGGAATCGCCTCATCATTCATCACGGAATCCCCTTCCCCAACTTGTTCCTCTGGATTTTTTTGAGAGAAATAAAGGAATTTCATCAGCATTTAAAGAAAATAGATGAAAAACAATTAAAGGAGTGATGATTTGATTGTAAAAGAGCTGCAAATCCCACGGAAGGTGATCATACTTGAAGCCTTACTAAGAAGACTTCCAAAAACCCATCCCCAAAGGTTGAAAATCGAGGAAGAAAGAGCTCGGAGTATGGCTGGATACAAGGGGGAGCAGACAATTGACTATCATCTTAGAAGTTTGGAAGACCAGAAATACTATATTTTTCATGATGTTCGGCTAAAGGAACGTAAAGACTACTATTTTCAAATTGATATCCTCATCCTTTCCCCATATTTCATCCTCATTCTTGAGGTCAAAAACATTTCCGGCACATTGACGTTCAATCAAAATTTTAAACAACTCATCAGAACAACAAGCGATGGGGTGGAAGACTGTTTTCCAGATCCGATCCTTCAGGTATCCGAACAGGAATATCAGTTGAAACATTGGCTTGAACAATTTAACTTCGCCTCCATTCCCGTCCTATCCCTCATTGTCATCACCAACTCATCTTCCCAAATCAGAATGGAGCCTTTTGATAAAAAGGTGTTGAACAAAGTGGTCCGTAATAAAATGCTTCGGACGAAAATAAATGAATTTGAAAAGATTTATCGAGACGAAAAATTCTCAGGAAAAGAGATGAGAAAGATAAAAAAGTTAATCTTAAAGCACCATACAGAGTACGATTACCCGGCTTTGGAAAAGTTCAACATTTCGCCATCAGAGCTTATCACAGGTATACATTGTCCGCATTGTTCAACATTGCCGATGGTCAGGGAAATGAGATCATGGTCCTGCAGCCATTGCCATCATCAATCGAAGGTGGCATTTTTACCATCGATCATGGATTATGTGCTGCTCGTAAAACAGGAATTCACAAATAGAGATATCCGATATTTCCTCAATATCGCTTCAGAACAAACCTCCCTCAGACTATTGACCTCAAACGGACACATTAAACCCATCGGCGACACAAAAAACCGAAAATATCATATGAAAATCTCGCCAACTCTCGACACATTTCTCAGGAAATAAACATGAGCTATGCTCCTAGGTGCCTGTCACCAGAAGGGCATAGCTGCCAAATAACGACTTCAGCCCTGTACCAAAGTGACAGGCACCACCATTCAGCCCCACCACTTGGTGCCTGTCACCAAAGTGCCACCCTTAAGGCTATGATGAGAAAAAGATTAAAAATTTTCTAATAATCCTTGTCCTTATTGTGCTTTTCGTGCATATATCGTCAACCAAGCTAATAAACTGATACAAACCTGACAATAAAAAGAGAGTGTTTGAGGTGAAGAGTCGTTAATAAGCAGAGCTCATTGGGTCGCAGACATGTTTAATCCTTGTAATGACAGAAGGTTCGATCACTTCTGCCGCATACATATTTCGAAGTCGCTCCACCCCCATTTTTGATTGGGAGGGAGAAATGCTTCGTCAATGCGGGATACAGTACTCCGTCGAAGTGAAAGCGGGTCTCATTTCACACTTCTCACATCCAATTTAGGGAGGTAGAGTGGTGTGCACGATTACATCAAAGAGAGAACTATCAAGATTGGAAAGTATATCGTGGAGACGAGAAAAACAGTTCGCGTGATTGCGAAGGAGTTTGGCGTGTCCAAAAGTACTGTCCATAAAGACCTCACAGAACGGCTGCCGGAAATTAACCCGGAGCTTGCCAACGAAGTAAAAGTGATCCTCGATTATCATAAATCAATCCGTCATCTACGTGGAGGCGAAGCTACAAAACAGAAGTATGCAAAAGAAGAATTTGAAGGGGAAGCAGTAAAATGAGAAAAGGGAGGCAAACCGCGATTCGGCGGAATGCTCCCTTTTTTATTTATCATAGATTGTTGTTTTACAAGTTATTTCGATTGGTGAGGTATGTGCGAGGCTTCGAAAATCAACAACCTTAACCTCTCACTCATATCAATAAAAACTTCAAAGTAACACAATTGTGAACATATTGAAAAATATTTGTCAATTCATTCCTCTAAGACATAAATTTGTGATAAAATGTTCAATTAGGGAACTAAACTTCTTTCATTGAAACAGAACATTAAAAAACAAATCATACCCTATAGATAAAGCGTTGATATGATCAGGAAGGAGCACTTTTGGATGTTTGCAAAAGATATTGGAATTGACTTAGGAACTGCGAATGTTTTGATTCATGTAAAGGGCCGCGGAATTGTTTTAAATGAACCATCTGTCGTTGCAATCGACAAAAACACAAACAAAGTTTTGGCCGTCGGAGAAGAGGCGCGAAGAATGGTAGGGCGTACACCAGGGAACATTGTCGCCATCCGTCCATTGAAGGATGGGGTCATTGCAGACTTTGATGTAACCGAATCCATGTTGAAGCACTTCATTAACAAATTGAATGTAAAAGGATTTTTATCCAAGCCCCGCATTTTGATTTGCTGCCCGACGAACATCACAAGTGTTGAGCAAAAAGCAATCAGGGAAGCGGCTGAAAAAAGCGGCGGAAAGAAAATTTATTTGGAAGAAGAACCAAAAGTGGCTGCAATCGGTGCTGGAATGGACATTTTTCAGCCTAGCGGAAACATGGTCGTCGATATCGGCGGCGGAACGACGGATATCGCCGTTCTTTCCATGGGTGACATTGTCACATCGGCCTCCATCAAAATGGCCGGAGATAAATTCGACAGTGAAATCTTGAGCTATATTAAAAAACAGTACAAGCTTCTGATCGGTGAACGCACGGCAGAAGACATCAAGATGAAAATCGGTACGGTCTTCCCAGGCTCCCGTTCGGAAGAAATGGAAATCCGCGGCCGTGACATGGTGACAGGTTTGCCGCGCACGATCACAATCCATTCCGAGGAAATTGAAGGGGCTTTGCGTGAATCTGTAGCAATCATCGTTCAAGCCGCAAAGAATGTGCTTGAAAAAACTCCTCCTGAACTATCAGCGGACATCATTGACCGCGGCGTAATCGTAACTGGCGGCGGAGCACTGCTGCACGGCTTCGACCAGCTGTTGGCAGAAGAATTAAAAGTTCCAGTTCTAGTTGCAGAAAATCCGATGGACTGTGTCGCGATCGGAACAGGCGTCATGCTCGAAAACATGGACAAACTCCCAAGAAAATCATTGGCATAAACTTAAATGAACGGACAAGCAGGAAAACTGCCTGTTCGTTTTTTTGTTCAGCCCTACCCCTTTGGTGCCTGTCACCAACTCCGCTCCATCTTTCGATCGGAAACTTCACCTTTTCGCCAAAAAATGACAGAAGCAGTTGAAAAAAGGCAAATTTTCTGTGTCTTTGTCGACATCTATCCTTTATAATGGAAGGTAGGATATTTAGAACGTGTATGAGGTGAGAGGATGCTTCGAGGATTTTATACGGCAGCTTCAGGAATGATTGCGCAGCAGAGAAGGACCGAAATGTTGACGAATAATATGGCGAATGCAAACACCCCTGGATTCAAAGCAGATCAGTCATCGATGAGGGCTTTTCCGGAGATGCTTTTGAGCAGGATTGAAAATGCATCGATCCCGACTGAGAAGACATTGAATTTGATGACTTCCAATCGACTTGATACCGGCAAGGATGGAACGGGGTTGAATCTGGGAGTTTACATGCAGGAGGCGAATCCTTTATTCAGTCAAGGCGACCTGCAATCGACGGACCGCACTACCGATTTGGCCATTGAGGATATCAACATGCCAATGAATCAGGACACCGATAGACCTGGCAGTGTCTTTTTTGCCGTGCAAGATGCGGACGGACACCCCCGCTACACGCGAAACGGCAATTTTACAATTGATGCCAAGGGATTTTTGACGACGTCCAATGGGCTCTATGTCCTAAATGATCAAGGGAAGCCGATCCAGCTCGACAGCGATCAATTCACCATCAATGAAAACGGCCAAATTGCAGCAAACGGCAAGAGTTACGGCAGAATCGGCATTGGCTACTCAGATAACCCTGAAATGATGAATAAGCAGGGGGACGGACTATTTTATCTGGATAAAAATGCAGCGCTGCCTTCTGCCTACGATCCAAAGAAAGCACCGAATGTTGATTTTCAAATCAAGCAGGGCTTCATAGAGGGTTCGAATGTGGACTCATCGAAAACGATGACCGATCTAC
This sequence comes from Falsibacillus albus, assembly GCF_003668575.1. Lineage (NCBI taxonomy): Bacteria > Bacillati > Bacillota > Bacilli > Caryophanales > Bacillaceae > Falsibacillus > Falsibacillus albus. The sequence goes on from NZ_RCVZ01000008.1 coordinate 13,381, forward strand.
TGACGGCATACCGCGCTTTTGAAGCCAATCAAAAGGTGCTGCAGGCTTATGATAAAAGTATGGATAAGGCGGTCAATGAAGTGGGCCGCGTGAACGGATAATAGTTGAAATGAAGGGAGGCGATCGGTTTGAATAGACAAATGATCACCGCGACAAATACGCTTGGACAAATCCAGAAGCAGATGGACATCCTTTCCAACAATATGGCCAACCTCCAGACGAATGGCTATAAAAAACGGGAAGCATATTTTTCGGATATGCTGTTTCAACAATTTGATAATCAGCCGACTGAAAAAGATGAAGTTGAACAAGGCCAGAGCAAACGCCGGACTCCACTCCAAATCCGGCAGGGTACCGGTGCTAGACTGGGACAAGCGGAGATGAACATGTCGCAGGGAGCCCTGAAAGCAACCGATCGTCCGCTTGATATTGCTTTTACAAAAGCCGATCAGTTCTTGAAAGTACTGGTTCAAGACGATAAAGGGAGTAAGGTGCAGTTCACAAGGGATGGCGCACTGCAGCTTTCGCCGGTCAGTGGAAGCGAGACGATGCTGGTGAACAGTGACGGCAGACCGGTGCTTGATGAAAAGGAGCAGCCGATCATCATCAATGGCAGTGTTAAGGATACAAAGTTTACCGAGAATGGAGAGTTCATTGTCCATTTGGATTCGGGGCAAACGGAATCGTTCCAGCTTGGCGTGATTTCGGTGAAAAAACCGCAGTTCCTTGAGCAAAAGGGAAATAATTTAGTGGGGCTGCCGGAAAACATGAATTCATTAGGCGTAAAAGCAAATGATATATACACAGATATGACAGGTAACAATCGCGGGAGTATTGCGATTCAACAAGGCAGCCTCGAGCAGTCGAACGTTGATTTAAGCAAAGAAATGTCACAGCTGATCAGTTTACAGCGGTCCTATCAGTTCCAGGCAAGGGCGATCACGATGGCCGATCAAATGATGGGATTAGTGAATGGCATACGTTAGAAGGAGTTTTGCAATATGACAGTCAAGGATATCCAACCACAGCAAGAATCAAAAACAAGGGAAGAGCATAGAAAACAATCCAAAAATACAGAGAAAACCGAATCAGCGAACCGCCGGAAAAAAGTGCGGATCCGTTTGATTCCTATTTGGCTGCGGATCATCATTGTCATCCTTCTCATTCTTCTTAGCGTTGGATCAGGCGCCGTCGTCGGATATGGAGTGATAGGGGACGGCAATCCAAAGGACACATTTAAAAAATCCACATGGACTCATATATACGACCTAGTCAACAAAAGATAAAGGGAGGCCCGCCGCCTCTCTTTATTTATGGCGGCGGAATGGTTAAGGGGTGGCCCTTTGGTGACAGGCACCAAGGTACATAGCTACCTAAACCGTTTTTTGATACAATAAGATAAGTCGAATCTAGGGTGACAGGCACCATCCAATTTCTGGATGGTGCCTGTCACCCCCTTACAAAATCAGGAGGTTACATACATGCTAGATATTCAGCAGATAAAAGAGATTATCCCTCATCGTTATCCGTTTTTGTTAGTGGATCGCATTTTAGAGGTTGAAGAGGGGAAAAGGGCGATTGGCCTGAAAAATGTATCGGCCAATGAGGAGTTCTTTAATGGCCATTTTCCGAATTACCCTGTCATGCCGGGAGTACTGATCGTGGAAGCGTTGGCTCAGGTTGGTGCCGTTGCGATGCTTAAAAAAGAAGACAATCGCGGCCGATTGGCGTTTTTCACGGGCATTGACAACTGCCGCTTCAAAAAGCAAGTGAAGCCTGGCGACCAGCTTCGTTTAGAAGTGGAAATGGTGCGTGTCCGCGGACCGATTGGGAAAGGAAAAGCCGTGGCAACCGTTGACGGCGAAATCGTCTGCGAAACAGAGCTCATGTTTGCCCTCGGGGATAAGCAGGAATAATAAGCTATGCACCCGGGTGCCTGTCACCAGGGTGCAGGGCTGTTGAGTGCCTGTCACCAAAGTGCCAGGGTTGATATTTGTATTGCTCATTTTGTGAATTTACAGTAAAATTCAATAATGGATTAAAAATTCTATTCTTCCATAATTTTTATGGTTGCACTTCTGTCTGTTTATGCTCAGGCAGGTTTACATATATGATATAGTAATAATAAATTTGCGTGGATAATATTTTAATAGGGGGGTACTTTACAGATGTTTAAAGGTTTATCTCAGGGTGTTAAGATAAGTATCACTCGCTCAATTTCAACCGCGTTTGAACAATATATGTCGAGAATTGAATGGGCTGAAGATAGATTCAATCTACAGGATTTTATTCAGGACTGGAAAGAGTACATACATACAAATTCCTCATGGTACGGCAAAATTGATGAGCAAACCAAGAATGACCCTGTCTTTCATCAGGAATTAGCCAATAAAATCAACGAGACGATCGAAAAGATTCTTTCCGAAGAACCTACCAAGGAACAAATTGAAGAAATTGAAGAACTCCAATCGCAATCGGGGAAAGAATTTTCTTATTCCTGCAAAGCAGAAGCGAAATATGTGGCTGAGCAGTTGAATGAGGAATTAAAAAAAAAGCAGAACAGCTAGGGCCTGCCTCTGAAACGGATCTCGATTATGCGTCGCTTTTATATAATCTAATATACGGCGAAGAACTGCCTCAAAGAAATTATCAACAAAGAGATATCCAATATATTATTAAGATGCTTTTACACAATCATAAATTTAATGAGGATCAGTTGTATTCAAGTGTTGTTCATTAGATTTAAGCATGCAATATGTTAAACAGCTGTCATCAATCAAGAAGGCAGCTGTTTTTAGTTAGGCTTGATTTTTTGTGGTCTGGTTGGGAGCCTCCTTGGATAAGAGCTCCAGGTTTTCATGACTCTGCTTTTTCTCTACGACAATCACTCCAATAAACAGCGGAAACGGGCAAAATATCAACACCAAGCTTTAACATAGACTTAAATTAAAGGAATATACCAGTGGTCTTTAATGCAGGAACTGCCGTTTTCGGACGTAGATAATAGGGCAAACTGGGTGGAAGCATATATTGAGAAACTTGCTTCCAAAGGAATCGTCTTTGGAAAAACAGCATCCAACTATGCTCCATCAGTATCAATGACCAGAGGAGAACTCGCAGTCATCAGAAACTTTCTGATTATCAAGATCACAACAGCTTTCCTGCCTGGGCAACAAAGGATATTGAAAAAATGCTTCAATTTAATATCATGACAGGTCACGCAAATGGGACTTTTAGTCTTTATGAAAATACCGATCGCGCGCAAATGGCCAAAATCATTGCTCAATTCCTTGAATTCTGGAATACCTGCCGTCATTTACTAGATGGCAGGTATTTATTTATGATAGAATCAATAAAAATCAAAAAACAAATGGAAATTTTTTGATATTTTATAAGAAATAATTCATAATAGATAGTAATATGTAACCTGTTGAAATGAATTGATAAAAAGGAGGATTTCATTTTAAAGAATAAAAACCTGTGTGAAAATCCTGATTCAAAGATTGAATAAGTTGATTTCATTTTACATTTATTGAACAAGAAAATAGAAAGGGAGAATGCAGGCTGAATTGATTGAAGAGGATGATGTGAATTCCATAGGTAAAATATACTGAATATTTCGCCTTATTCCTCCAGTATTCTACAAAAAAAATTTCCCGTTAGTACAGTTGCCTCCACAAGTTACGTTTTAGATTGTTTTTTAAATGGTTATTGTCAAAAAATACAATAAAAAAATGTTTTTTGGATGACAAAAAAGAACAAAAATCGAACGCGTATTCTTTTATAATTAGTAAAAAAGTGGGACGAGATACCAGAAAAAGGCAAACTTATTGAAAAGTAAGGACGCAAAGCTACAGATCTAAGGTGGTAATCACTAGGATGGCTGAGCTGCCTGAAATACTATAAGTATTTTAGGAGGGGAAAACCTGTGGAGATAAAAGAACTGGATAAGGAATGGGTCGCATTGATTGATGAAGCATTGAAGATAGGTCTGACGGAGGAAGAAATTCGTTCTTTTTTACAAACAGCTGCATTAAAAAAGTGAGGGGGTGAAATGCCCCTCACTTTTGATTTTGCTTCCATTTATTGAATTCAATGAATTCCTTGAATTCCTGTTTGGAAATCCCAGATTTCATAGCATCCTCTACGAGTCTCATCCAATCAGAATCCAAATCCTTTTCGTTGACTGTCTCTTGGATAAGTGAATCGATTGGCACATATAAGGCTGCTGCCACTTTTTCTAAAAATTGAACAGAAGGATTCGTCTGCATATTCCGTTCAATAGAGCTAAGATAAGACTTCGCCACACCCGCTTTTTCAGCCAGTTCAGACATGGACATTTTTCTCTCTTTACGCAATTGGTTGATACGATCTCCAATCATCATGGTCCATCATCCTCATTCCCTTTTTTTGTTAACTTAAATTTTAGCATAGAAAACATAGTTGTTCTATATATTGAACGATAATTTTACAAAAATATTTCCAGAATCGAAAGTTATTGTTTGACCTTTTTAGGGATTTTTGGTTTTGAGATCATTTTTTCCTTGAATTCATGCAAAAGTTCGTCTCCACTATATCCCCTTTCCATGAGATCCCCCAAAAGCAGTTCAGCATATTCACTGCGCGGCTTCTTCAAATGACCTTCTAATAACACGCTGATATCGCCGTCCATTTTTTTGATGCATTGGATATGCATACTGAAAAAAGCCGGGTCGTTGGCTGGGTGTGTAATCACGACTTGAACATCGAGATCTTCGGGGTTTTCCTGAAGATCTCGAAAATAATCATAATGCTCCCCATCAAGGAAAGCCTCTGCAAGCCATGTATGATGCTCGTCCTCTTTATTGATGATCAAACCATCCTTGATCGGCAATTCCAAAAAATCTCCGTCCTCGGCTAATTGCAGCGTAATTAATTTAAAGGTTTTCATAGCGCTGAACCCCCAATGATTGATTTATAAAAATTATACCACACCGATTTCTCTAGAAAAAATTTTGTAAAACATGAAAATTGTATTATGAGTATTGTTTTGTCCATTATTTTTACTTTTTCCGTTCTAAAATGCAAGTATGTGCAGTTTTCCATATCCCAAAATTCAATTATCGCAATTTTACGAGGAAGTCCAAACTCGGTAAGCTAGTCTTACATTCTGAGAAAGGAGTTGAACCGAGTTTGATTAACCAAGTGACGTTAGTGGGAAGGTTAACCAAAAAGCCGGATCTTAGGTACACCTCGGAAGGGAAGGCGGTTTTGAATGTAACGCTAGCGGTCAACCGGCCATACCGGAATAGCCAAGGGACTTCAGACGCGGACTTTGTGTTATGTACGTTGTGGAACCGTACAGCAGAGAACACGGCCAAGTACTGCAATAAAGGCTCTGTCCTGGGTGTGACCGGAAGAATACACACGAGGCACTATGAAAATTCACAGGGAAAACGGGTTTATGTGACAGAGGTGCAAGCGGATTCGGTTAAGTTTCTGGGAGGGAGACCCGCCGAAGACCGCGAGCTGCAGTCAGTGATGACGGATGTGAAGAGGTGAATAAGATAAAAGCTTGGCTTCAAGAGCATATAGGAGGTGGCTGGTTGGATAATCGACAGTATCAGCAAATAGCCAGAATCGAACATTTAATTGAGGAACTCATCAGAATCATCGGCAATTCCAATCAACAAATTCATCAATTAACCTGCAAAACTCAGCTTCTGGAACAGGAGCTGCTTCACTTGAAACAAAACCCCATGAACCACAAACAATCATTTATGATGAAACCACGTCAAGCGCGAAAAATTTAGTAAAGGAGTAAGCTTTACCGCCATTTGTCCACGGCGTTAAAAGGACACCCCGCATTACAAACCAATCAACGAGACCCCCGACATAAAATTGCTGTACCCCCAAACCAACCTCAACCATTTAGCCGGTAATCGTGCCCGGCTATTTTTTTGTGTTATTTTGGGGTAAAAAAAGGTGACAGGCACCATCCAGAAAATGGGTATTAGAACGATTTATTGAAAATTAAAAAAGTGTGAGAAATTACGATTGTTCTTGATTAAGAACGAAAAAATAGATAAAACGAACGAAATTCGCCTGATTTGGGATTTTGATATTTATGAAAACGAGAATATACTATTTTTCGGAAGTGTATTCCATATATTATATCGATTCCTGGAGGTATGAAGTATGAAAAAAAAGGTTGGCAGTATTGTAGGTGTTAGTGTTTTAGCGATTTCCATGATGGGAACTTCTGTGTTTGCAAATGAATTGGATTTAGTAAAACAAAACCAAAATTCAAATTATGGCTACGATATTTCATCACATTTCAATGGATTGAATGTTCACCAAAAGCAAGATGGATACAGCCAGGTAGAGGAAAATCAACATGTAAGCGGCTTGGTATTTGGTTCACAAAATCAAAAGTCAACAGATTATTCAGTTGGTTCTCAAAATGCTGACTCCAAAAATCAGGAAGATAGCGAAATAACACAAAGTCAGAAATCACAAAGCTATAAATCCCAATCGGAAAGTACAGAAGGTTTCTTATTTGCATCAAGGCAAAATCAACAGAGCGAGAATACTTCTTTTGCAGATCAATATGCTAAAGGAAAAGCTGATAATCAAAAACAAACAGCATTCCATGATACAATGCAAAATGCTGCAAACTTTGGAATGTTTGGCATGGCTGATCAAAGGCAATCATCGATAAATGTTATGTTGGGTGAAGATGGCCAACCTGGACAAAAACAAATTGCTAGAGGTTCGCACGATAACCAGGCACAATCCAACGTCAATTTAACTTCACAGGAAGCTTTAGCTGCATCAGGTTTAGGCATCACAAAGCAAAACCAAGGGTCATATAATGAATCGTCTGAAACGCAAAAGGCAAAAGGAAAATATAATTCACAAAAACAAAACACTCTAAATGTGACTTCTCAATCTGCAGCTGGAGCGGGAATCATATTTGGCGGCTCAAATCAAAGCCAGCAGTCTAGCAATTTTACGAAACTTAAACAAACTGCGAATGGCATGAATAATAATCAAAAACAAAATACCATGAATGGAACCAGCCAAACGGCATTAGGGGCGGGAGGACTGTTAGGGCTAAATGAGCAATCCCAATCTTCGATGAATGCAGGGCAACAGAAGCAAAAGGCAAAAGGAAATAATATTAATCAAAAACAAACTGGCATTAACGAAACATCCCAAACAGTACTAGGGGCGGGAGGTTTATTCGGGGCTAGTAAGCAATCCCAATCCTCAATGAATTTAGGAGGACAAAAACAGTATGCAAATGGTTCTAACATCAATCAAAAACAAACTGGCATTAATGAAACTTCTCAAACTGCAATGGGAGCAGGAGGATTAGTTGGTGCTAACAAACAAAATCAATCCGCAGCCAATGTTGAATGGGATAAGCAAACAGCTACTGGAGTCGGGAATAAACAAAATCAAAATAGTTGGAATAATACTGAACAAAATCAAGTAGATTTAGCTATCGGTGGCTTAAATAAACAAAACCAAAATGTTGATAACTATGCTGAGAAAAAACAAAAAGCGGATGGAATGGGAATTAATCAAAATCAAGGTTCAATGGTTTATAATTCTCAGTCCCAATCCGGGGTAGGCGCTGGAAGCACTCAATCACAAAATTCCAGTTCAGTGGTAATCCAGAATCAATCCGCATCCAATACAGGGCTAATATTAGAATAACTCTGGAAATCCCCTGATAGGGAAAAAATTTTTAGACGAATCGTTCTTATTAAAGAATGATTCGTCCTCAATAAAGACAAATTATAAGAGATAGGTGAAAAATTTGATCAAACGTTTGCTGGCAATCTTATTCTCATTTCAAATCGTTTTTTATGGAGCAATATCTGCTTCAGCTGCCGAACCACCAGGAAATTCACAATCACAAGAGAAGGATGCAGTCTCTGCTCAAAATACGAGCACCACGCTAGACAATGGCAGTCAAGTCAATCAGGGTCAAGATACAAGTTTAAATGCCTCCCAAAACCAATCATCTAATTCAAGTGATCAAGGAAACTCACAAAATCAAACTGTGAACAGTGGGATAATACAGGATCAGCAAAGTGATGGAAGCCAGGCTGGCCAGGGGCAATCCACTGGAGTTGTTGCCGGGCAAGAGCAGATGATCCACTCAAATGATAGTACAGATGCAGATCAAAACCAAAACGTTGAAACCAACTCTACACAAAACCAGGAAGTTTCGAATGCAACTCTTGATTCTGAAGGACAACAAACATCCATTAAGACTGGCCAGGGCCAGAATGTCACTACTGAACAGGGTGCGAGTATTGGTCAGATGCAGGTAACTGGGATCAATAATACTCAAATTCAAAATACAAACGGGAGTCAAGCGAATCAAAATCAAGAAAGCAATGCGGTTCTGTTCGAGCAGCAATATACTGCTACTGATGGAGCGGCATCGCTGGAGCAGAAGCAGTCATTGGAAGCCGCTTCAGAAAATGGCACAAGCACATCTTCCAAAAAGGCATCAGCTGAGATCAAAGCTGAAACAGAAAATAAATTGGATATTGTAAAATCTGCTGTCGACACAACGATTAAAGTTTTACAAGCGATAAAAATCAATGGTTCCGTGACCAAATGGTTTGAAAAGGAGTTCACACTTGGAGGCGATGAACAAAATTTTCAGCAGGAATATCGCCAAAACTATAATTGGGGATATTTATTGATTAGAAATATTGCTTCTGTGAAAAAGTTAGAAGATGATGCGATAGAAGCCCTTATGGAAAGTCTAATTGTGTTAGAACGATTCAAACCAGTTTCCCCAAGAGCAGTAGATAAATGCAGTATGGATAATGACAATGACTTATTAAATAATTGCTTGGAAGAGACTTATGGAACTGATCCAAATAAAGCTGATTCGGATGGGGATGGTTTGACTGATGGTATGGAGATATTGATCTATAAAACAAATGCATTGAAAAAGGATACAGATGATGACGGCTTAACAGATTACTTTGAAGTTCAATACTATTTGCAATGGAATGGAAGCTTTGACAAAGAGAAAGGGTTCTTGCCAAATGCCCCATTCAATCCATTAAAAGTTGATGCAAATAATAATGGAATAGCCGATGGAAAAGACGATGCAGATGGGGATGGAGTCCAAAACTCGCTAGAACAAAAATTCAAAACCAACCCATTGAAAACTGACTCAGACAACGACGGAATCACGGACTATGATGAAATATTTATTTGAGTAAAGAGGGGTAGAAAAGGCGACAGGCGCCATCCAGAAAATGGATGGCGCCTGTCGCCTTTATCAGAAATAGTTCTTTATAACGAGACGGACAAATAGTAAAATATTATTAAATAACTAGAATTAGGTGGAATTAGGGTATGCATGGAATAATCATTGGGAAGGCAAAGGAGTTGCTCGTCCGCTCCTTTAGATCGTCTTTTATTCGGTATATGGCAGGGAAAGATTGGGTCAAAGAAAACTATCGGTTTGAAGAGTTTTTTCTGCAATGGAAGGAAGAAAGCTTGAAGAATGACAAATGGCATAAGTTGATTGCAGAAGAACTTAAGACACAGGCCACTTTTTTTGCAGAAGTTATCGGCGCCTATGAAGAGACGGTATCGGGCATCTTTACAGAACAGCCTACAAAAAGGCAGGAAAGGACAATAAGCAGTTTGTCTGAAAAATTAAGGCAGGAGCCCACGTCATGCTTTTGCATGGAGCACGCTTCTTACATGATCGCCAAATTGAAAAAGAAGCTGTTTGAATTGGAAAAAACGAAGCCTGCTGACAAAAAAGACTTGGAATATGCTTCAAAGCTATATCGCTATGTCTATAATCAAGGGTTGCCGAAGAGGAATTATCGAAACGAAGATATTCAATTCATAACAGATGAGCTGAAGAAAATCATTTTCCGCACAATCGACGTCCATTTCAACGACCCGTTCAAAAACTACGAAACCGTTCATTAGGTTTAAAAAAGGTGCCAGGCACCATCCAGAAAATGGATGGTGCCTGGCACCTTTATATTGTCATCCCAACGAAAGCAGATCCCGCAAATCGTGGTCGGAGAGTTCGGTGATCCATTGGTCGCTTTGGATGATTTCGTCGTTGAGCGCCTGCTTTTTCTCGAGCATGGCGTCGATTTTTTCTTCAAGTGTACCAGTGGTGATCAGCTTGTGCACATGGACAAAGCGTTTCTGGCCGATCCGGTACGCACGGTCGGTCGCCTGGTTCTCGACGGCTGGATTCCACCAGCGGTCGTAGTGGATGACGTGGTTCGCTGCGGTCAGGTTCAACCCGGTCCCGCCGGCCTTCAGCGACAACAGGAAGATCGGAAATTCGCCGTCCTGGAAACGCTGGACATAGTCGTCGCGCTGTGCTTTCGGCATGCTTCCATTCAAGAATGGGATCTTCACCTTCAGGCGCTTCTCCAATATCCCGCGGATCATTTCGCCCATCGCCAAATATTGTGTGAAGATCAGGCAAGCTTCCCCGGCGTCGCGGAGGGCATCGACGAGATCGACCAATTTATCGAGCTTCTCGGATCGCTCGAGCACCATCCGGGGATCCTCTTCCTTCAAATAAAGGGAAGGATGGTTGCAAAGCTGCTTCAACCGATTGAGCATCTGCAAGATCAAGCCCTTGCGCTCAAAGCCGTTCAGCTTCTCGAGCTGAGCGAACGTATCCTGCACAAGCTGCTGATAAAGCGAAGCCTGCTCAGCGGTCAACGGCACATATTCCTTCTGCTCCAATTTATCCGGCAGATTCAATTCCACATCAGGATCCTTTTTCGTCCTGCGCAGCAGGAACGGACGGATCATCCCTTGGAGCTGCTTGATTTTCCCTTTTGCTTCATCCTTTTCAATCGGCAGGATAAAGCGCTTCTGGAACTGGCCGAATGTCCCTAAATATCCGTGGTTGGTAAAATCAAAGATCGACCAAAGCTCGCTCAAACGGTTTTCCATCGGCGTCCCGGTGAGCGCGATATGGTGCCGGCCGTGCAGCTTCCGGATCGCGCCAGACTGCTTCGTCTGCGAATTCTTGATGTTCTGCGCTTCATCAAGCGAAATCGATGACCATTCGACCTCGGATAATTCCTCGAAATCCAAATGAGAGATGCCGTAGCTCGTCAAAACGACATCCATCCCATCAATCGCCCCGGCAAAAGCTTCGCCTTTCGCACGATTTCCTCCGTAATGGAGCATGACCTTCAAGGTCGGAGCAAAGCGTTCGATTTCTTTTTGCCAGTTTCCGAGCACCGACGTAGGCGCTATGATCAGCGCTGGTGCTTCCGGCCTTTCGTGCTCCTTCACATGCAGCAGGTACGTGATCAGCTGCACCGTTTTTCCAAGTCCCATATCGTCGGCCAAAATCGACCCGAATCCGAATTCGCGCAAGAACAGCATCCAGCTCATCCCTTGCTGCTGATATGGCCTCAATGTCCCTTCAAAATAAGGGGAGACCATGACAGACGGAATCTCGGAAAAATCGCTGAGCTGGGTCATCATTTTCCGCATCGAACGGTTCAACTCGATCTGGACCTGTGCAAACGCACGCGGATCGAACTCTTCGTCCTCAGCACCATCCAGTTCACCCATCTCCTGCTGAAAAAGATCTTGAACGCGCAATCCTTCCTGTTTTGCCCGCTTCATCAAATCCTGGATACGCTTGATCATATCGGGATCGAGCTTCATCCACTCACCGTTGATCTTCACAAGCCGGCGCTGCTGTGCGACCATGTCGTGAAAATCATCCTCTGTCAGCTCGGCGCCGTTCATCGACAACCGCCAATCAAAATCCAGCATTGCATTCAGCCCGACAAATGATGGACGGTAGCTCGTATTCGTCGAGCGGATTTTCGCCTTCAAGGTCAGCTTCTCATCCTGCATCGCCTGCCACCATGCAGGGAGGAGGATTTCCACCCCAACCTGCAGCAGCTTTTCGCTTGCATCCGTCAAGAAATCCCATGCTTCCATCTCGTTCAGCTCACGGCGGATCATGCCATCCTCACCAAGCCATGGAATCAAACGGATCCAGCGTTCTTCTTCATCTTCGACTTCTGCCAAATATAGACGCCAGCTTTTCGGAAACGGACCTTCTTCCTCTACACCGATCAAAATCGTCGGATCCTTCACGTCGCGCAGCACCGTTTCGAGCGTCCACGGCTCCTCGTCGACTTCAGGCTCAGTCAGGCGCAGCCCGATTGTGAATGGAATGGTTCTTTCCGCGAATCCACTCCATTCGCTGAAGCGCTCTTCATCAAAATACGCGGCAAGCTCCGCATTCGTCAGCGGCCCATTTTGCAGCCGCTCAAGCTTCTCTTTCAAATCCGCCCCCTCGACGCTGTTGCCGATATAATGGGAAACAGCATGGTGAAAGAAGTCTTCGATCATGTCGGAAGCGGTCATCCCATCGACATGCTGCTCCCAGAAATCCGCGCCGAACTCATCCATCACCATCTGGGGCACTCGCCAGCGAATGGCCTTTTCGACATCTTCCATAAAGCTTGGCTGCCATTTTCCTTCGACAACCGCTTCATACATGATAGGGGCAGCAGCCAATAGCACCTCGGCTTTTTCATCCCATTCCCAAGTGAACAGCGAATTAAATCCTTCTTTTCCTAAAAGGGAAAGGAGGCACCAGCTGTCGATGCGCAGCCCAGGCACATGCTGCTCGGTCCCCATTTCCAATGTCGTCCCGTAATAGGACTCCTCATGCCACATGAATAATTGCCTGCGCCAATTGGCTGGGTCCTGCACGAGGCCGTTTTCATCCAGCAGCGAAAGATGATGGTACCCATTATCCAATTTTTCAAGGTTCACCGAAAGTGTACGAGTCTTAAGCATTAATCAATTTACCCTTTCTGCACTCCTCGTGAAAGGCACGAAGACGTTTCGTTTTGTCCAGCAGCGAATCCATGAAGTACTCCCATTGCTCCATCTTTTTCTCTTTCCGGTACAAAGCACGCAGCTTTTTCAGGTGCTTCACGGCTTTTTTATAAGACTGGCGGTTCCGTTCCTCCAGCGCGCGGTCGATCGTCTCGTGGTACATCGGCATCAACAGCCGCGGCGCCTCGGTCGAAATCACCTTAATATCGCTTTTATCCAGGTCCTCAATGGAATTGCCGATATACTGCTCAAGTTCCATCCATTTTTTAAAATCCTTTTTGATGAGCAAAAATTCACTGTAATAGCGATAGCTATATGGCAGCAGCTGCAAATACAGCTTCTCCAAAAATCCGGAATCTTCTTTTTCCAAAAAACCTTCATCTATTGTATCCAAGAAGAACCTTGTGAAAGAAATCCGGTTATAGTCCGTTTCAAACCCGCCAAAGAAAGCGGGGATCAAGTCGATGCTGAATTGAAGCAATTGTTTATAGCGGCGCGCCTGCCCCAATCCGCCGAGCCATTTCAGCCAGAAGGGGACATACGGCATCGATTCTGCCCCGATTTCCTTCAGCAATGCCATAGCCTGATCATCTTCGCGCGACAATATATAATGATGGGAAAGCGCGACTTTTTCCTCAAAAGTCGTCAGATTCAGCTCGTCAAGCCGCTCCAGTTCTTGTTTTCGCCAGGAAGCCTTCTTGAACAGAGATGTCCACATCACCCGGTAAAGTTCAAGCGTCTCAAAAGGGAAGACCGCTTGATCGTCAATGAGCGTCGCCGTGTCGTCCTTCAAAAATTCGATATACTCATCAAACGCAAACGGCATCGTCGTCACCGTCAGCCTGTAGACGGCGTCCTCCGCCTCGTCGAGCATATATTGGAAGAAGGAAAGAAGGTGGGAAAGGTCCGAACGATCCTCGACCTCCAAACCAAGTGCGATCTCATTCAATTTTTTAAATGAAAAATAAGAAGTGAACAGCTGATACAGCGGTTTCCATTCCCGTTCCACCGGCTCTTTCCGCATCAAATTCCGGTAGGTGTTCTGGGCATGGAGCTCGATCAAATAAAGGTTGCGGGTATCCAAGGACTTGAACGCTTCCTCGTAATGAGAGATCCATTTTTGATAACCGGTCAGCTGCGTCTGCTTCAGTAAATCCGATCCACGCTTCAGCCCTTTGATCATTTCGAGGGCCTGGGCCGATTTCCAGCGGTCCATCCATTGGGACACGCTATGAAATTGCGCAAACACAGCAAAAAAGACCGCCATCTGATGCCGGCACATTCCTTCTTGTGGGCAAGAGCACGTGTTCAAAACAGGAAATGTCAAATCAAGCGTGACCTCGACGGGGGTAACGTCCTGTACCCGGCCGTCGATGCGGCTGTCCGAAGGCTTGATCTGATACACAAGCTGCTGGCGGTATAAGTTCAGCCCTTTTTTGACAGTCTTTTGCATCTCATCCTTGGATGAATCAAGGAAATCCAATAGCTGTTCACTGTAGTGCTCCACCTGGTGTTTGATCTCTTCAAGCTCGACAGGCATAGCGAAACCTCCTAAATAAACAATCCGTACAGGTAAAAAACCATATTCTTTTATTATATCGCAAATCGGTGTTTTTTAGGACCGTGGAGAAAAAAATGTGAGGATTTGGATTAGCGGGGAGTTTAAATAGTAAAGGAGATACTGTTTAAAAAGGACCGCAGCCTGAATACACTTCGATTTCCGTGGGAGCCCTGTGAGCCTCCTCGGCTTCGGGGTCTCATCTTGCCCGCTGATCCACCCAGAGTCTCGCACCTTCCGCTCCAATTAAAAACATATGAACCAAAATCATTGAAGAAATAGAATTTTAACAGGCAACCCTGCGTGGAAACCAGGTCTTCCATCATGCAGGTTTTTTGTCCACGTTTATGACAGGTGAAGCATTTCCGAAAATTGTCGAGAGGTCATGCCTCATTTCGAGTACTTTTTCAAAGAAAATTTCATAGAGTAGATTTAGGGGGCGGATCTATCTATGAAAAAGATAAAAAAGATATTAGCAGCAGCATTATTATTCGTCATTGCAGGCACATTGTTGTGGTCGAAAGCAAGTGCATTGGAGCCGGTCAAAATGATCGCGGTAGGTGTGAATGATAGGATGGCAGCATTCCCGGATGCAAAGCCATACATAAAAGGTTCCACTGCGTACGTGCCCATCAGGTTTTTGGGAGAAGCATTTGGAGGCAATGTTACATATGATGCCAAAACGAATTCGGTTATCTATCAAAATAAAGAACAGAAAATGATTTTTGATATAAGGGGACAAAAAATCATCTATGGCCAAAAAATCATTTCGTGCAAGATTTTCGATCAAAATGGAAGAACGTATGCGGAACTGAGGCTAATGGGAGAAACTCTAGGTTACAAAGTTGATTATTTGTCGAAGCATCGTGTTGTACGACTCTACAATAGCGAGCCTCACCTCAGCCATCCAGGTTTCATATCCCAATGGGGAAGCCGTATTCATGATTACATATATTCAAAAGGGCCGGTGGTGGTGCCACCGAGCAAACCAGCCAGCCAAAAGACCGTCTATTTAACCTTTGATGACGGTCCGAGTAAATTTACGAGTGAGCTGATTGCGATTTTGAATCACAATGATATACATGCAACGTTTTTTCAAATCGGCCAAAATGTAAAGGAATATCCTTCTGCAGCCAAAAAAGTCGCCGATAACGGCAACTATATCGGGATCCATACGTATACCCATGATGCATCCAAACTTTATCATGGAACGGCTGGGTTTATGAATGAAGTCTCCATGACCCAAAAGCTGATCAAACAAACGACAGGGGTGGCGACATCGTTAGTCCGGGCGCCGTATGGCAGCAAGCCATACCTGACCCAGGCTTATCGGGATCAATTGGCGGCAGGTCATTATAAATTATGGGATTGGGACATCGATACGCGGGACTGGGAAGTAAGGGACAGAAGTGACCTTGTCCTAAATAATGTAAAATCAGGCGTGGTCAGCATCCAGCACAGGAGCACGAAAGAACCTATGGTCATCCTGATGCACGAAAAATCCGTCACCGTTTCGATCCTGCAAAAAGTCATCGACTATTTGAAAACACAGGGCTACACCTTCGAAAAATACGACCCGGCCCACCACATCGTCAAAAACTTCTGGAACGACAAACGCCTTTGACAAGCCCACCCCTTTTGGTGACAGGCACTTCGGTGCCTGTCACCAAAAGTACATAGCCTAATCCATCGGAACGAAGAAGTCCCGGCCGTTATAGACATTGACGCCGTTTAGTTTTTTTATTTTGCCGTTTTTGATCATGATGTTTTTGTTTTCGGGGTATTCGATTTTCAACTTTCTTTTCTTGGCCATGAATACCGGATTCTCTTCGTCCGAGCGCTCGATTTTTATCATGAATCCTTTCCTCCGATAATACTCGGCTGCATTGACAAAGCGTTTTTTCGTTGTCATTGCTAAGTCGATCTGCAAATATTTGGCCATATACTTCGAAATGTCGATGTTATTGACGAGTCCCGTTGGCTTCCCTGGGCCGTAAGAATAAAGGAAGACGTCCTCGCCGGTGTGGCCATGGGTCGTGAATCCGAGGTGCGCACGTGCGGCAAGGAGCTTCACCATTTCGCCTTCTACATCAACTGAACTTTCCACTTTCTTCATTTCCCCATTGGTTAGATCGTCCAACCCATATTCCTTCAATACCCCTTCAAGGTTGCTGCGGTCCTTCTTCAGCTGGGAGACGGCGCCGCTGACTGTAAGCTTTGCCTTTTTCAATGGGTTGATCACTTTGTCAATCGGCGTGTATGCATACGTTTTGTTGGTCGTTTTGGCCCCGATCGTCAGGCCGCTGTTCCCATGGTCGGTCACGGCGACGACCATCGTTTGCTTGTCTTGCTTGGCAAACTTCATCGCTTCGCCGACTGCGTGATCAAAGGACAGCACTTCACTGATCATCCCGACCGGGTCGTTTTTATGCGCAGCCCAGTCGATTTTGCTTCCTTCAATAAAGAGGAAGAATCCTTTGTTCTTTTGTGACAGGACATCGATGGCTTTCTTCGTCATATCAGAGAGGGATGGCTGGTCCGGTGCAAGCTTTTTCCGATCGAAGTCATAGGCGATATCGCCGTAAGCGAAGCTTCCCCACATTTTATCCCCCGGCATCCGCTCCATGTCCCATTTATTCTCCACATACGTGTATCCGTGCTTTTTGATGACATCGATCAGGTTTTCGTGATCCTGGCGTGCCTCCTTCACACCAAAAGGAACTTTTTTGAGCTTGTCATCCTTTAAAATCGAAGCCGGGGCGAGCGATTGCTTACCGCCGCCGAGCACGACGTCCATCCCTTGATACACCTGCTGCTCGCCGATGTCGTCGAAGTCATTCCGCTTCACGGCATGGGCAGAGAATGCGGCGGGTGTCGCATGTTGGATAGGGGAGGTGGACACGATCCCCGTCGCCAGTCCTTTCTCCTGCGCGGCTTCCAATAAATTCGCCACAGGTTTGAATGTCCTTGGTGCTTTTTCACCGCTTGGCGGAAGGGCAGGATTTACCTCATTCGGCACCATTCCGATCGCATCCGTCACGGTTTTCTGGCCAGTCGCAAGCGCCGTACCGGCAGCCGCAGAGTCCGTGATGGATGATTCCAGCGAATACGTTTTCACCCCGCCGTTGATCAAATGGTCCATATTGAGCGACCTCCCGTTATACCAGCGGGCAAGCGTCACCACATCCGAATTCGTCCCGTCCATGACAAGGAAAATCACATTGCGGGGAACCGCCTTCGCCCCCTTGACCCCGACATCCGTCTTATGCGCCGTCAACGAAAAAATCAATATCACACACACCACACTGCTCAAAATCCATCTCATTGCCAAAAT
This sequence comes from Falsibacillus albus, assembly GCF_003668575.1. NCBI lineage: Bacteria > Bacillati > Bacillota > Bacilli > Caryophanales > Bacillaceae > Falsibacillus > Falsibacillus albus. Next base: position 31,158 of record NZ_RCVZ01000008.1, read on the forward strand.
CCCCTTCAAAATAAGTTACCCTCAGTTTTTGAAGAAAAAGGGAAAATATGTAGGGTGACAGGCACCATCCAAAAATTGGATGGTGCCTGTCACCCTAAAGGTGTATATTGATTGTGAGAGGAGTGGATGGATTTGAAGCTTGGGTTGGAGAATTTTTTGGAGCATCATGTCAATGAGTATAAGGGGAAGCGGATCGGGCTGGTGACGAACATGACAGGAGTGGATCATCGGTTGACGCCCACAATTGATTTGTTTCATCAGCACCCTGACATTCGATTGACCGCTCTGTTTGGCCCGGAGCATGGTCTGCGCGGAGATGCGAAAGAGGGAGCGAAGGTCGGGAATGAAGTCGATCCGAAAACGGGCCTCCCTGTCTACAGCTTGTACAGCGAAACACGCATCCCCTCAAAGGAAATGCTCGAAGATGTCGATGTGGTATTTTTTGACCTGCAGGATATCGGCGCCCGCTACTACACATTCATTTACACGATGGCCAACGTGATGGAGGCATGCGGGACATGCGGCAAGGAATTTGTCGTCCTCGACCGTCCGAATCCCATCAACGGAGTACAAGTCGAAGGGAATCTGGTGGAATCCGGTTTTACTTCCTTTGTCGGTCAATATCCATTGCCGAATCGGCATGGCCTTACGATCGGGGAGCTTGCCCATTGGTTCAAGCATGAAGGCCATATTTCATGTGATCTAAGGGTCATCGAAATGACGGGCTGGAAGCGGGAGCAATATTTTGACCAAACCGATCTGTTCTGGGTGCAGCCGACGCCGAATACGACGACGATGGACATGATGCTTCTGTATCCAGGCACATGTTTAATCGAAGGGACAACGCTATCGGAGGGAAGAGGGACGACGAAGCCGTTTGAATACATCGGGGCGCCTTGTATCGATGGGTATGATCTGGCAAAAAGGATCAATCAAACGAACATCCCATCGATCATTGCCAGACCGGTTTCTTTCGTACCAACTTACCAAAAGCATATGAACGAAAGATGTGAAGGCGTGCAGCTTCATATCACGGACCGCCGCCGATTGAAATCTTTTTCAACGGGTCTTAAAGTCATCGAAACCATCGCAGAACTCTATCCGAAAGAGTTTGCATTCCGTGAGAAAAACGAGGAAGGCTTGGATTTCTTTAACCTGCTTGCCGGTACGGACCGGCTGAAAGACATGATCACCAACGGTAAAGTGGATGATTTTTTGGAAGAATGTGAAGAACTGTCTGCCGCCTTCAACAAAGAAGCAATAAAATATCATTGTTATTAAAAAGGGCAAAAGTTATGCCTATTTTGAAACAAAAGTTTAAAATTTTCAAAATATATTGACATAAAATTTCAACTTCTTGTATGATTAGTTATAAATAATTATCGGAAAATTCTATCAAAAAGATAAAAGGAATGAAATGATGATCAACGGTGGATTATCCCTGATCAGGGAATCAATTTCAACATTAAACAAACCAGAACAGCGGGCAGCCCAATATATTTTGGAGCAGCCACAGGAAATCGTGCGCCTTTCCATCCAGGAATTGGCGAAGCGAAGCGATTCAAGCTCGTCTGCCATCATCCGGCTTTGCAAAAACCTTGGCATGGATGGCTTCCGTGAATTGAAGCTCAGGGTGACAGGGGATCTGCAGCAGTCCGGAAACGGTGGGGAGGAATTCAAGGAAATCCAGCCGAACGATGATATCCCGACGCTGATTGAAACGATCACCAACAACAATATGTACTCCTTGAAGGAAACGATGAAGGTGCTCGATTCCTTGAAGGTCGAAAAAGCAGTGGAGGCGCTGTACAACGCGAAGAGAATCGACTTTTACGCAGCGGGTGCATCCCAATTGGCGGCATTGGATGGACAGCATAAATTCATGCGGATCAACAAGCACTGCACGGCCTATGCCGATACGCATCTGCAGCTGACGTCCGCTGTGACATTGGGGCAGCAGGATGTGGCGATCGGGATTTCCTACTCCGGTGAGACCGTCCATGTCATTGACGCGATAAAAGAAGCGAAAAGCAACGGGGCCATCACCATCGGCATCACGAAATGCGGGGCCAACGGGCTTTCCAAAGAAGTCGACATCCATCTCGAGACGATTTCATCCGAATCGGACATGCGAAGCGCCGCGACTTCCTCCAGGATCGTTCAGCTCAATGTGGTCGACATTTTATTCATCGGGGTTGCCGGCAAAAACTTCGACGATTCGATCGCTTATTTACGAAAATCAAGGCAATCGCTGCAGCAAACATATCGAAAAAAGTGAGGTGAGACCATGAAGCTCATTCCGGAGCGGGTGGAAAAATTAAACGCTTTTATCCAGCAACAGATTGACGAAAAGCAGATTCCCGGAGCGGCCGTGGCCATTTTGACAAAAGATCAAGTTTTAATGGAAAACTATTATGGACTGGCCCATGTGGATCAAAAGCTTCCAGTTCAGCGGGACACGATCTTTGACCTTGCATCACTGACGAAGGTGTGCGCCACACTTCCTGCGATTCTATCATTAATCGAATCTGGGAATCTCGATATACATGACCGGCTATCGCGATATCTTCCGGAGTTTGCCGATCAGCCAATCACGATCAAACATTTATTGACCCACACGAGCGGACTGCCCGCCTCGCTGAACTTTTATCGAAAAAACTACACGATTGAGGAAGCCGTCAGTGATATCGCGGAGCTGCACAAATCGATTGGCCCGGATGAAAAGGTGATTTACAGCGACTTGAACTTCATCCTGCTCGGGCATCTCGTCAAGGTGATCACATCGATGAAACTCGATGCCTTCACGCAAAAATATGTGTTTGATCCATTGGAAATGAAGGATACATATTTCAATCCGCCGGACCACCTTCAAAACCGGATTGCTGCCACCGAGTATCGCGATCATCTGCAGGATTATCAATGGGGCACCGTCCATGACGAGAATGCCAAAGCGTTCGGCGGCGTCAGCGGACATGCCGGCTTGTTCTCGACACTCGGCGATTTAGCCAACTATGCCAGCTGCCTGTTGAACAATGGCACCTTCAAAGGGAAGGAGATCTTTTCTTCGGCCACACTTCAGGCAAGCTACCGCAATTATACGAAAGGGCTGGAGCTGAACCGCGGGCTTGGCTGGCAGCTCGTGGATGAAGATGTATCTCCGGTCGGCGCCATTTTCCCGCAGGACAGCGTCGGCCACACCGGGTTCACGGGGACGTCCCTCTGGTTCAATCCTGAGCGGGAATTTGCCGTCATCCTGCTGACGAATCGCGTCCACTTTGGCCGTCAGACCGATATCATCCGATTTCGAAAGATCGTCCATTCATTAGCGGCGATGTCCATAGCTTATTGATCAAAGCCACTTGAAAGGGGTGATGGTTCAAGGGGGAAGGGCTTCACAAAGTTCCAAGATGACAAGATTCAAAACAAGGGGGAAATAGGATGAAGAAATGGCTCACACTTATGCTTGCAGCAATTCTGGTCATGGCATCGATTGCCGGCTGCTCCAGCAAATCTTCGGGGGAAAAAGACGGCAAAACGGTTACGGTATGGAGCTGGCGTAAACAGGACAAAGACTTATGGGCAAAGGTACAGGAAAACTTGAAGAAAGATGGAAAAGATATCACGATCAAATTCCGCGGCGTCACACCTACTCAATACGACGCAACGCTGCAGACAGCCATGAACGGCGGGAAAGGACCTGACATCCTGACACTTCGCGCAGGAAGCGGCATCACGAAGTATTCCGATGCGAAGCAAATCGTCGCACTCGATGAAATCGACGGCTTGAAGGATTTTTCAAAAGGGATCATCTCCCAGGTTCAATCCAATGGCAAAACCTATGCAGTACCGTTCGCGGTGCAAACCTCACAATTTTTCTACAACAAAGACATCTTCGACAAATACAATCTATCAGAACCAAAAACATGGGATGAACTCGTAAGCGATTTTAAAACGTTGAAAGAAAATGGCGTTACACCGATGGCGGTTTCCGGACGTGAAGGCTGGGCGCTTAATTTGATCGTCGATGCCGTCGGAGCAACTTCTTTAGGCGACGACTGGGTCAAGGATTTGATCGCAGGTAAGAACAAGTTCAACGATCCTAAATTCGTCGACGTCCTCAAGCGGATCAATGATTTGAAGCCGTACTTCCAGGACGGATATTCCGCTTCAAGCTATGAAGATATGAAAACGTTATTCACGCAAGGGCAAGTCGCTGTCATTTTGGATGGAATCTGGTCGGCTGGTGAATATACGAAGCAAAATCCTGATTTGAAATTCGGCAGCTTCATGGCGCCGCCGGTGAATGCAGGGGATGAACCGCATATCTATGCCTTCCTCGATGGCGGATACGGCTTGAATGCGAAAGCCAACAACAAGGATAAAGCCATGGAAGTATTAAAATATGCAGCAACAAAAGATTTCGGCCAGCTTTACACGAACACATTCGGTGAAATCTCTGCCTATCCGGGCGTGAAAGCGGAGAATGCTTCAGAAGCGTTGACGCAGGCAATGGACCGATTCGAGAACAACTCGATCAACCAGCTTTTCCGAATCCGTTCACCATTTGACACAGGAGATCCAGGAATCGCGACGATCCTTTCAGCAGGCATGCAGTCCATGCTCGCGGGCAAACAAACGCCGCAGCAGCTGGGCGACAAAGTGCAGAAGGATCTATCCAAGTGGTATAAGCCATTTAAATAATCGCTCTTTTCGTAATTGTTGCTATTCATCAAAGGTTGTGTAAGGTTGATTTTCGCTGCAGGATGCTCGCTTTCCGAGGGGCCTCACACGAAGTGAGGTCGTTCGATGTTGGCACACGACGTGCCGAACTTAATCGAACATCCGCCTGATATCTCCTCGCTTCGCTGCGGGGTCTCACTTGGCCCGCTGTTCCCTCCGGAGTCTCGCACCTTCCGCTACAATCAACAACATATGATGAGTTATTTTAAAGAAAAACTGTTAAAAACAACAATCTTTGAGAAAAGAGCCTAAATAATTTCAGTTAAAATCAATAACTAACCTTGCAATCTTAACGAGGCTGGTCCATCGGGATCATCCTCGTTCTCTTCTATATATTCACCGAAAGGAGGAAAGGAAATGGCAAATCCGGTTGAAGTGAATACGAGCCGACAGGTGAAGACGAAGCCGAAAGCAAAGCGGTCGTTTGGCGCCTTTATCAAAAACTATGCGTTTTTGCTCATGCTGCTGCCGGCCCTCGTCCTTTACGGGCTGTTTATCATTTATCCCTTCGTAAGCAGCATCATCATGAGCTTTTTCCAATGGAGCGGGATCGGCCCGATGAATGATTTCGTCGGCTTTGACAACTACGTGAAATGGCTGACGGAGGAACCGTTCTCGACGATGTTCTACCGCGCGCTCGGGCACAACATCATTGTCTTTATCATCAATATCATCATCAGCATCTTTTTCGGGATGTTCATTGCCTATTTACTTTCTCAAAAAATCAGAGGGGCAGGCATTTATAAAACATTGTTCTTCATGCCGCACACCCTATCATTGGCGGTTGTCGCGTTCCTATGGGGCCTCATGCTGAATCCGCAGTGGGGCGTCATCAACAAATTATTGAAAGCAGTCGGCTTGAACGATTTGGCCCTGCCATGGCTTGGCGGAGAGCATACTGCGCTGCCGGTGATCATCTTGATCGGTCTTTGGCACAGCCTTGGATTCCCGATTCTCGTTTTCCTGGCTGCGATGATCAGCATTCCACGTTCCTTGATCGAAGCTGCGATCGTTGACGGGGCTTCATCGTTTAAAATTTTCACCAAAATTGTCTTCCCATTATTGATGCCGCCATTATTGACGATTGCCGTGCTGACGTTCATCGGCAGCTTCGGGACATTTGAACTCATCTTCCTTCTTGAAGGGGCAGAGGCTGGCCCGTTTTATTCGACGGACGTATTGGGGACGTTGTTCTACCGGACGGCATTCGGCGGGATGGGCAGCACCGGGACCGGAATGGGGCTGGGCGCTTCATTGGCGACGATGATGTTCGTCATGGTCGTTCCTGTATCACTGCTGGCCGTGTATCTTCAACGAAAATACGATGTGAAATATTAGGGGTGGTTAGATGAATAGCTTATCTAAGAAAATCAAATTCAATTGGATCGTCGTCCACCTCTTATTGATCGCGTATTCATTGACGGTGGTCTATCCAGCGATCCTGGTCATATTCAACTCATTCAAATCGACGAGTGAAATCTTTGCGTCACCATACGGCCTGCCAAAATCATTTTCTTTCACCAACTATATCAATGCCTGGAATGAAGCCAATTTTGGTGTTTATTTTAAAAACAGCATTTTCGTCACGGCGATATCCGTATTTCTGGTCCTGTTGATCGCTTCGTTGGCAGCGTATGTATTGGCCCGCTTCAAATTCAAAGGGAGCTTCGTCATTTACTTCCTATTCCTATTGGGCTTGATGCTGCCGATCAGGCTGGCGATCATTCCGCTTTATATTTTGATCCGCGACCTTGGACTGCTCGATACGTATACCGGGCTGATTCTGGTGTATGTCGCAAGCGGGCTTTCCTTCTCCATTTTCATTTTGTACACCTTTTTCAAAAGCATCCCGGATGAAATGGTGGAGGCGGCTCGGATCGAAGGGGCGAATTCCTTCCAGATCTATTATAAAATCATGCTTCCGTTAGTCCGGCCAGCATTGTCGACGGTAGCCATTTTCAATTTCATGTCCTATTGGAACGACTTTTTCTTCCCGTACATCTTGATCAAGGATGAAAGTCTATACACCGTCCCGGTCGGGATATCGAATTTCTTCGGCGAGTATACAACGGACTGGAGCTTGTTGTTTGCGGCACTTGCGCTATCCATCATACCGGTCGTGATCGTCTTCTTCGTGATGTCGAAGCAATTCATTGAAGGCTTGACGGCAGGAGCGATGAAATAAAATTTCAGGGAGAGAGAGCATATGTTATGGAAGTGTTGAATCGATTAGCGACAGAAAGAAGAGATAACGAAACCAAATATATCGATCGGCAAACAACCGAAAATATACTTTACTCCATCAATAAGCACGATGAAACGGTGGCAGCGAAGGTGAAGGAAGAGATCCCAAAAATTTCGATGGTGGTCGATGCCATCGTCGGCGCCTTCCAAAAAGGGGGCAGGCTCCTATATGTCGGGGCTGGGACGAGCGGCCGACTCGGGATCCTGGATGCTTCGGAGTGTCCGCCGACGTTCGGGACCGGACCCGATATGGTCCAGGGCCTGATCGCCGGCGGGCCACCCGCCATTTTGACGGCAGTCGAAGGGGCAGAGGATAACGAGGAGCTTGGAAGAAAGGACATTGCGGCAAAAGAAGTAGACAGCCGTGACATCATCGTCGGGATCGCGGCGAGCGGCAGGACGCCTTATGTGATCGGGGCGCTGAAGGAAGCAGGGGAACGAGGGGCTAAAACCGTTTCCTTTTCCTGCAACCGGAATGCAGCGATGAACGAATACAGCGACCACCAAATCAATGTCGAGGTCGGGCCAGAGGTCATCATGGGTTCGACGCGCATGAAGGCCGGGACCGCGCAAAAGCTCGTCCTTAACATGCTCACGACCGCCTCGATGATCAAAATGGGCAAAGTATACGAAAATCTCATGGTCGATGTCCAGCCCACCAACCAGAAGCTGGTCGACCGCGCCAAACGCATCATCCAATTGGCATCAGGATGCACCCCGGACGAAGCCAAAGAACTATTCGATCGGGCAGGAGGCAACCTGAAAGCCGCCATCATCATGCACAAAACGAAATGCAGCAAACCAACAGCAGAATCCCTCCTCCGCGAAGCAAACGGCTTTGTCTACCACGCGCTTGAAGGAATCTAAAAGGTTTTTAAAAGGTGACAGGCACCATCCATTTTCTGGATGGTGCCTGTCACCTTTTTTCTTCATTCGTGGTGGTTGACTCTTGGCGGGTTGGGTTCTCGTTCTTTGTAGATTTGGATGAATTCGATGAGGCCGTCGACGGCTGCGTCCATTAGTTTTTCGCCTTTTTCTTTGGTGGAGGAGGTAGGGTCGCCGAGTGTGCCGGTTTCGGAGATGGAGCTCCAATAAGGGACCATGACGACCGGTCTGCCTTCCCCGGTGCCGACGAGGTCAAGCCAAAAGTATTTGGACATTTGATATTTATCGATGTCGCGGACGGCTTTATCCATTTGCACCAAGTCCTCATGGATGGCCAAGTACATGGATGTTTCGAGCTCGCAGGCATGGTTGATGCCGCCGGGGTTCTCCGACTCGCGGATTTCAGCCGACAGCTTGACGACAGGCTCGAGATCCCAGTGTGAGATCGAAGCGCACTGCACATCAGGATAGTCCAGGATGGTCTGCCGTGCCGCGACCTTCAGCAAGGAAACGTTGCTGCCGTGCCCATTGAACAGGAGAATCTTTTTGAACCCTTGATGGGCGAGGCTGTTGCATACATCCACGACATATCTGATGAACGTGTCGCTGCTGATGGAAATCACCCCTGGAAAGTCCATTTGATGGGGGGCATACCCATGATTGATGGCGGGAACGACCACCATTTCATAGGGGATTTTCCTGCCTGCGCGTTCACAGATTTCATTGGCTAATACTAGATCTGTATCTACGGGAAGGTGATGCCCGTGTTCTTCGATCATCGCGACAGGAACGACGGCAACCCGTTCTTCCTTCACGACCTGCTTGATTTCCGGCCAAGTCATTTCACCAAATCGATATTTATCCGTCTTCATTTTAAAACAACCTTCCCTTAAGAAATTTCCTCTTGGATTGGATTATGCGTGTGCAAAAGAATGAGCAAATTCATCTTTGATCTTTTTCTGAAGCTTCGGGTCCTGCAAAACGTGCCATGTCGTCAAGGCCATCGCTTCGCCAGCGAGCAGCATCGTTTCATAGGCTTTATCGGAATTGCATAAATCAGCAAATTCCTTTGTATGGCCCGGAACCAATTGATCGGTAAGCGATAAGACAGGATGGATCGAAGGGACGACCCTGCTGACATTCCCCATGTCGATCGAGCCCATGCCTTCTTTATGCTTGGCAAGGTTGACGAAGTCCAGGTCGTCCAGAGATTGTTTGAACAACTCGACCAATGCCTGATTGCTGACCATCGCGTCATACGGATGACCGACTTGCTGGATTTCGAGCTCTGTCCCGCTCGAGATCGCGGCACCCTTCGCACAATCGATGACTCGATCGACGACTTCCTGGAGATACACATTATCCTCTGAACGGATACAAAATTCCGCCACGGCCCGGTGGGGGACGACATTGGTCACCTTTCCGCCTTCTTTGATGATCCCGTGTATCCTCACATCCGGTTTGACATGCTGCCGCAGACAATTGACGGCATGGAAGGTGAGCGAAACCCCGTCCAGTGCGTTCCGTCCGAGCCATGGCTCCGATGCGGCGTGTGCGTTCTGTCCGTGGAAGATAAAATCAAAGCTTTTAAAAGCCAACGACTTTACGTCAATGATCGTGTCGTAGCCAGGGTGGAACATCATCGCCATGTCCACCTTGTCAAAGATGCCTTCATTGATCAAATCGATCTTCCCGCCGATGCCTTCTTCATCATGTGTGCCGATCACGGTGATTTTACAAGGGAGATCGATGTCCACCTTGGAGAGGGCGACACCGGCCGCAACGCTCGCCACCCCGATCAAATTGTGTCCGCACGCATGGCCGACATCCGGAAGGGCATCGTACTCTGCGCAAAAAGCAGCGTGAAAGCCACCTTCACCACGTTGATAAGAGGCAACGAATGCCGTCTCGAATTCACCCACACCGCGCTGTACGTCAAATCCTTGTTCCTCTAAATAATCACACAGCAGCTTGGACGCGAAATATTCGCTGCCTCCCAGTTCGGGGTTCTGCTGGATGCTTTTGCTTAAACGGATCAAATTCTCCTTTTCCTCTGCAATCGCAAATCTTAATTGCTCCAATATCTTCATTCAACTAACCTCCTCTTTCAGTTCCTCGACAAAGTGGCAGGCCACATGGTGTCCATCGCCGAAGTCGCGGATCGATGGCTCGGATTGCTTGCACTTTTCCTGTGCAAATGGACAGCGCGGATGGAAGCGGCACCCCGAAGGAACATTGGATGGATCGGGTGTCTCGCCTGTCAGAGTGAGGCGCTTTTCCCTTTTCTTCTTCACTTCCAATCGCGGCATCACGTTGATGAGCGCCTTTGTATACGGGTGCAGGCTCGCGTTCATGATCTTGTCATAGCTCCCGACCTCGACGATTTTACCCAAATACATGATGGCAATCCGGTCGGAGATGAGCCAGGCAAGGGAAAGGTCATGGGTGATGAACAAATAAGATATGTCCTTATGATCGCGCAATTGGATCAATACCCGCAGGATGTCGGAGCGGACGGACATATCCAGCATCGAAACCGGCTCGTCGGCGATGATCAATTTTGGATTCAAGATCAAGGCTGCCGCGATGGCAACGCGCTGCCTTTGACCGCCGCTCAGCTCATGGGGATATTTGGCCAAATATTTTTCAGCCGGCTTCAAACCCGACGATTCAAGCGCTGTCTTCACCTTTTCTTCCTTTTCTTGTTCAGAGCGGGCCATCTTGTTGACGACCAAAGGTTCTGCAACAATATCAAAAACGCGGTCTTTCGGATTCAAAGATTGATAGGGATCCTGATAGATCATTTGTGCATCCTGGCGAAATCCCTTTAACACCTTTTTCTCTTTCGTCGGAAGGGAAGTGCCGTTAAACTCGATATCGCCCTCCACGTTATCCAAAAGCTGCAGGATCGCTTTGCCGGTGGTCGTCTTTCCGCTCCCGCTTTCACCGACAAGTGTCAGGATTTCACCTTTATGAATCGTGAAGTCTACGCCATCGACCGCTTTGACATAGCTTTTTTCCTTGCTGAACAGCTCCTTGAACCAGCTTTGATGGAGATCATATTTCACTTTCAGATTTTTGACGGTCAATAGCTCGTTCATGCTAACTCTTCCTTTCTATGACAGGCTGCAAAATGACCTGCTCCCACCATTTCCAGCTTCGGAATCGCAGATCTGCACCTTTCTTCAGCGAATGCACAGCGATCGTGGAAATAACAGCCGGAGGGAGGTTCTGATAAATCAGGCGGGGTGCCGGGGATCGATTCAGGCAGCACTCTTTTGCCTTTCATATTGGGAAAAGAGCTGATCAATTTTTTCGTATAAGGATGGGTGCCATTCTCGATGATCTGCTGAACGCTGCCGATTTCGACAATCTTCCCACCATACATGACGGCCGCTTTGTCGCACGTGTCGCTCATCACCGAGAGATCATGGGTGATCAAAATCATCGCCATCTTCAGCTCCTTGCGCAAACGTTCCAGCAAATCGAGAATCTGTGCCTGAACCATGACATCCAGTGCGGTCGTCGGTTCATCCCCGATCAAGATTTTCGGGTCGCATGCCAGCGACATCGCAATCATGGCACGCTGCTTCATCCCGCCGCTGAATTCGTGAGGGTATTGGTCAATCCGCTTTGGATCGATTTCGACCAGTTCAAATAATTCCTTTGTCCTTTTCCGTGCGGCGGCATAGGACTTCCCGTGGTGATACATGATCGATTCGATGACTTGATCGCCAACTTTCATGACGGGATTCAAGGCATTCATCGCCCCTTGAAAGGCGATGGCGATATCGTTCCATCGATGGCGCCGCATTTGATTTTCGCTTAATGACAGAAGATCTTTCCCGTCCATCCGGACCGAACCGCCGATGACCCGGCCGTTGTCGGGCAGAAGTCTTGTGATCGATAAGGCCGTCGTGGTTTTGCCGCACCCCGATTCACCGACCAGCCCGATCGCTTCGCCTTCTTCAAGCTCGAAGCTGACCCCGTCGACGGCTGTTACGACGCCTTTTTTTGTCTGGAATTGTGTGGTTAGATCTTGCACTTCTAATAGACTCATCGTTTATCTCCTCTGTAGTTTTGGGTTGAATATTTCATCAAAGGCGTAGCCGATAAAAGTGAACCCGAGAACGGTCAGCACGACGCAAAGCCCAGGCGGGATCAAGTACCAATAGGCACCGAGGCTTGCTGCACCCGATTCGAATGCGTAGTGGAGCATCATGCCCCAGCTCGGCGTCGTCGTATCCCCCATTCCTAAAAAGCTCAATGTCGTCTCCGATAAAATCGCAATCGCTGATACAAGCACCGTATTGGCAAAAATCAGCGGGAACACATTCGGCAGGATATGCTTCCGCATGATATACCCTGGGCTCGATCCGATCGCTTTCGCCCGTTCGACGAATTGCCGTTCACGCAATGTCAACGTTTGTGAACGGACAATGCGGGCAGTCCCAGGCCAGCTCGTCAAGCCGATGACGAGGATGATGTTCCACAAACTCGCGCCTAAAATGGCTGTCAGTACCAATGCGAGCGGGAGCCATGGGATGACGAGAAAAATATCCGTCAATCTCATCAATACGGAATCCGCCCGTCCCCCGTAATAGCCCGATGCAATCCCGACGAGCGTCCCGATGATCATGGAGAGAAGGGTGGAGAGCACGCCGACGAGAATCGAAATCCTCGCACCGGAAATGACTGCTCCCAGCACGTCCCTCCCCATATCATCCGTTCCGAGCCAAAAGGAATGGGCAGGGGGGCTGAAAATGGGGCCGACCCCGTAATTCTTCGGATCGTATGGGTATAATAAGGGGCCGAAAATGGCCATCAGGACAAAGAATCCCAACAAACAAAGCCCTGCCAATCCCATTTTATTTGTGATAAACGTCTTGAATAATCGACTGGTTTGTTTGATAAAATTTGTTTTTTTATAATCCATCATCATTCTCCTACGTACTGCTTTTTATCCGTGGATCTAAGAAACCATAAATGATATCAGCGATGAAATTGGCCAGAACGACACAGATGCTGACGATCAAAAAGATTCCTTGAAGCAATGGGTAGTCGCGGTTGTTCAACGCTTCGTACATGAGCCTGCCGAGTCCCGGCCAGGAAAAGACCGTTTCGATTTGAATCGCGCCGGCAATCATGAATCCGATATTGATGGCGATGATCGTCACCATCGGAAGCATCGCATTCGGCACCGCATGTTTCCTTGTCACAAGCTTTTCAGAAAATCCCTTCGCACGGGCCGTCGTGATATAGTCTTCGGTAAACACATCAAGCAATGAATTCCGCATGATCAACACGAATTGCCCGACCAGCACCAAGCTGAGCGTCAATGCCGGCAAGAAGAGGTGCTTGGCGACATCCAGCATATGGCCGAACGAGCTCGAAAACACTTTGCCCGGCGTCGCCATCCCGCTTGTCGGGAATAGATTCAAGGAGACGCTTAAAAAGATGATCAGGACGATCCCGAGCCAAAATGTCGGCATCGAATAAGTGAAAAGGGAGAGTGTCAGCGAAATGACATCGATTTTCTGTCCCCGGCGGGAAGCGGCCACGATTCCGATGTAAATCCCGACGACGATCGCGAGGATCGTTGCCACGCCGACCAATAGAATCGTAGGGAAGAGCTTTTCCCCGATCACCTGGATGACGGGCTGCTTGAACATGAAGGACATCCCGAGGTCGCCGTGAAAGAGCTGCTTGAAGTAAAGGTACAGCTGCACATACATCGGCTGGTCGATCCCGAACAGCTTTTTGATTTTCTCGATCGCCTGTTCCGAGGCGTTCGGGTTCCTCATGATGGTTGAGAGGGGATTCCCCGGCATGACCCTGAATAAAAAGAAGTTGAATATGATCACGACAAAGATCGTAAACAAGGACTGAATGAACTTCTTGAGCATATAAAGTTTTTGCATGATCTTGTTATCACCCTTTGTTTGTGGACTCTATTTCCTTGCTGGTCGATGGGGCAGGGGACCGCTCTTGATCCCCTTGCCGCCATGAACCAAATTTTTAATAGAGTATTTTTTGAAGGCGTATTTTGCATAAATAAAAATAGAGTGCAGGTTGATTTCCGCAGAAGGATGCTCGCTTTCCGGGGGGCCTCACACGATGTGAGGTCGTTCGATGTTGGCACATGGACGTGCCGAACTTTATCGAACATCCACCTATTATCTCCTCGGCTTCGCTGCGGGGTCTCAACTGTCCCGCTGATCCCCCTGGAGTCTCGCACCTTCTGCTCCAATCAACCTATTGTAAGCTGGTGATTCCCTCTAGAGATCTCACCGAGCCCCTAATTCTTTCAGTGATTACATATCATCATCAATCGTCGTACCTTTTCTCCGTCTTGCGAATAAGAAGACAATGAGTCCGATGACGATGACGCCTACAATGATGGATACGACTGCGGTTGTTGAGCTGCTGCTGTCTTTGCTTGTGCTTGAGGAAGATGAGCTTGCTTTCGTGTCTTCCTTGGCAGCGGCGCTTTCGGTTTTTGGTTTGACGTTTAAATAGTTGCTGTTATTGAAGGAATAGAAATAGGTGCCCCTTACTTTTGTCCATCCGTCCCATTTGTCGGTGCGGACGGCTTGAAGGGCGTTGTCATATGTCAAGATGATATAAGGTGCTTCGTCATAAAGGATCTCCTGCATGCGATCGACGACTTCCTGCCGCTTTTGGCGGTCGAGAATGGTCGCCTGCTGTTCGAGCAGTTTGTCGTATTCGCTGTTGGAATAATAGGAATCACTTAAATTACCGATTTGCGAAGTAGACATAACCCGCAAAATTGTGGTCGGATCTGCATCCGTTCCCCAGCCCCAGATGAACATATCGAAATTGGCATTGTCGTAGATCTTATCCGAGAGCAAGCCGTCATCGACTGTGTCGATATCGATGGCGATGCCGACATTCTTCAGCATGCTTTGGATCATTTGCCCTGCGCGGACTTCTTCCGCTGTATCAGCCCTTAAATATAAACGGAACTTCAGTTTCTTCCCGTCGGAGCTTTCGCGGATCCCGTCATTGTCGGTATCTTTGTAGCCGGCATCATCGAGCATTTTTTTCGCTCTATCGGCATCGAATTCTCTCAATTCGTCCTTGGTCGGCTTGTAATGCCAGAAGTCCAGGCTTGGAGGGATCAGCGTGGTGCCCGGAGTCCCTTGCCCGGAGTACGCGACATCGATGATTTTCTTTTTATCCAGCGCGTAGCTGATGGCTTGGCGGATGCTTTTGTCTTTTAAAAGTGGATTTCCTTTCGACTTTGGATCCCCCCAAGTATTGATGGCAAGCTCCGTGAATCCATGTGTGGATGCTGTGGCAACGTCGATGGAATCATCCGCTGAAAGGGGCTTCACTTGATTGGCATTGATGTTGATCGATGCATCGATTTCGCCTTTTTTCAGTGATTGAACCATCGTGTCATTGTTGGCATAAAGAACGAAAACGAGTTCGTCGATGTGAGGTTTTTGATAAAAATAATCTTCATTTTTTGATAGCTTGATATATTCGCCTTTCTTGAACTCTTCAAATTTGAAAGGACCGGTCCCGATCGGCTTGTCATTCGGCCATTTTTCCAAATCCTTCATCGATACATCTTTCCAAATGTGTTCCGGCAGGATCGGGGTCGTCATTTGCAGCATGTTCGCCTTTGGATCCTTCGTCTTGATGACGACCGTATAATCATCAGGCGTTTCAATGGACGTGATGCCATCCAAATAGCCGGCATATAGACCCAATCCGCTCTTCTGGATCGTTTCGTAGGTGAACTTGACATCCTTGGAAGTGAATGGGACGCCGTCATGCCATTTCACATCTTTTTGCAGATGGAAGGTCCACGTCAGGTGATCGTCGCTGACGTCCCAGCTTTTCGCGAGTCTTCCTTCCGGCTCGACCTTGTCGTTGAAGGCAACCAATGGGTCATAAATCAGCTTGAAAATTTCCGTGGACGAAATGCTGTAGGCGATGAACGGGCTGATGCTGTCCGGCTCTGCCGTCCAACCGACCTTCAAGGTGACGGGATCTGCGGCTTTCGTCGTCATGCTCGCGAATGAGCTGAAAGTTGAAAAAAGTAGTAAACACATAATCATAATGGCAATCTTATTTTTCATCCTCATTTTCCCCCTCATTAAGATACCCCTGTTTCCGTGACAAAGAGTTTTCCATTTGTTGCTTCAAGCCGTGCACCGACGCCGATTGGCAAGGTCGCCAAATCTTTCGTATGGCCGATCGGCAGTCCGTGGATGGCAGGGATCTTCAACGGCTCTAAAAATTCGTAAAGAATATCCTCTAGACTGAACGTGACATGGAACCCTGGATTATGCTTGAATGGCTCACAGTTGGTGCATTCCCCGATGACAATGCCGGCCGCTTCCTGCAATTTTCCGGCATTCAGGAGATGTGTGAAGGAATGGTCGAGGATCCAAGGCTCCGTCCAAACCTCCTCAAGGAACAAAATTTTCCCCTTTGTATCGATTTCGAATGGGGTTCCCAAAGAGGCACATACAAGAGAAAGATTACCGCCGACAAGTTCTCCTTCTGCGTCCCCCTTGTTGATGATATTGATCCACTTTTTCTTGTCGGAAAGCGAGATTTCCCCGATGGGTTCTTCCTTTGTCAACGCCTTGAATAGGTGGTCCTTGCGGTATTCAGAAAGATCTTCCGGATTGAATCCAGCCATTCCGGGTCCGTGGAAGGTAACAAGATTTGTGAATTTATGAATGGCCAAGTGAAGGGAAGTGATGTCACTATAGCCAATGAAGATTTTGGGGTTTTGGCGGACGAGCTCGAAATCGATATACCTCATCATCCTGGCGGAACCATATCCGCCTTGGGTGACGAATATCGCATCGACTTCGGGATCGGCGAACATCTCATTGAAATCATGGGCACGCTCTTGATCGGTACCTGCCAAGTATTCGTATTTGTTGTTCACATTTTTCCCGACTTTGACACGGAATCCCCACTCTTCAAGGGTTTGGATTCCTCTCGTCAAATCGCTGCGGTTATACAAGGGGCTTGCGGGGGCGATAATGCCCACTGTCTGTCCTTTTTCCAGTTTCTTAGGCTTTATTTTCATTATCTGCTCCATTCCATTCTAGAATTTTTTGCTTCCCTCCAAGGCTGTTGGAAATATCATGCGCGGCCATCAGGAGAAGCTCCAGGAATTCCGCTTTCTTTTCTTCGGTAAAATAGTGCTTCGGTCCGGAAATGGCGATGCCGGCGACCATTTTATCTTCATAGTTGAAGACCGGCGCCGCGAAGGCCAGCACCCCAAGGGCAAGCTCTCCTTCTGATTTTGAATAGCCTTTTTCCCTGATGTCGTTCAAGTCCTGTAAAAGTTCTTCTTTTTGGGAAATGGTGATCGGTGTGTATGTTTTGAGGTCTGTCGTTAAGATGTCGATTTCTCTTTGGGGTAGGTAAGCAAGGATCACCTTGGATAAAGCGCCGGCATAGATCGGGATCTTTTGTCCGACCTTGATTTCATAGCCGAAATGATGAAAGGATTCAAAGTTGATGAGGCAAAGCGCTTCTCCTTCGTCATAAATGCTCAGGTTGATGTTCATTTCCGTCTGGCTCGATAATTTCTGCAGATGCGGGGTGGCCTTTTGGATCAGGTTGTACCCTTGGATGACGACCCCGGCGATGCGGACAAATTGTATGCCCAATCGATACTTGCCGGTGCTGCTGTCCTGCTCCAAATACCTCCGCGCCGTCAAGGTCTGCAGATTCCGGTGCACAACCGCGAGCGCCAGGTCCGTCCGGGTCGAGATCTCCTTAAGGGAGAGCTCCTGATCACGATTCGTGAAGCATTCAATGATGTCGAATGCCCGCTCGACCGCTCGAATTCGATTCTCTGTCACTGTTTCACCTGCCTTTCGATATCAGTGTTTCCGTACAGCGGAAACACGTTTTCATTTTTAGCATATTAACCTACTTCAACAAAAATGCAGACAATCCTCTAAATTTTCTGAATTTATTTGATATTTAAGTGAAAAGATCATGAAAAGGTGACAGGCACCATCCAATTTTTGGATGGTGCCTGTCACCTTTTTAGTTATCTTTTTATTCAACATATTAATCTTCCAATGGCCGCCATATTAGCCTGTTTAATAAATTGAGATTGAAATAGATGATGGCTAACAAGCATATAAGAAGAAGCAGCTGAAATCCAATGAGATAGAATAGTCGTTTTGGTGCCAAACGCATCCTGTGGAATACGTACGTCACTGGTACAGCGACAATCAAGCTGATAAGGATCACCCATACATCAAGGTTTGAGAAAAGATGAAAATAAAAATCCGGAAAAGCGCTTTGCAATTGTTGAGCGAAAAAGGAAAATAACAGCACAACTAAAGCAAACACAATTAAGGCATTAATGATGAATATAAGAAAATAAACAGGTAAAGAGTTTCTTTTCATGTTCCATCCTCCCTAGTCGATATTATTGAAGCCACCTTGTTACAGATATTACCACAAACAAAATCTCTTCCATATACTTACACGCATTGTAATACTTGATAAGATTGAAAAGAATGGAAATTTATAGGGTGACAGGCACCATCCACTTTCTGGATGGTGCCTGTCACCCTATACAACCCGATACATACCACGTGACCTACGAAACTTTAAAAAATTCCCTTTTTTGAGACGGTTTTCTTGGATGATGCGTCTAAGGGTCAGAGATCAAAAAAGGAAGTGAAGGGATTGTTCAGCGCTATGCAAAGCAGCGGGTTAAGCAAGGGGGCAGATGTGGAGCTGGATGCAGCAGCGATGCTGGAAAGCTTGATTGACCAGTACGAACGGGCAGTGACACAATTCGCTTATACGTATGTGAAGGATTGGGGAGCGGCCCAGGATATCTCACA
Source organism: Falsibacillus albus (assembly GCF_003668575.1). NCBI lineage: Bacteria > Bacillati > Bacillota > Bacilli > Caryophanales > Bacillaceae > Falsibacillus > Falsibacillus albus. The sequence goes on from NZ_RCVZ01000008.1 coordinate 49,895, forward strand.
AGAGGTCTTCATTAAAATCTATGAGAAATTGGATTCGTTCCAACATCGTTCGTCCATGAAAACATGGATTTTCAGCATCACGGCCAACCAATGCAAAGATTACTTAAGAAGTCTAGAGGGGAAAAAGAGGAAGCTTTCCTCTTTCGTTCAAAATATATTTACACAAAATGATGAAAAAACGCCAGAGCAAATCATAGAAGAGAAACAATCAAACGACAGCCTGGCGCAGGACGTTTTATCACTCCCGGTGAAATATAGGGAAATCATCATTCTATACTATTATGAAGAACTCAATACGAATGAAATCGCAAGCCTGCTAGACATCAGCGGATCCACCGTCAGGACAAGGCTGGACCGGGCACGAAAGCAGCTAAAGGACCTGAACGAAGGGAGAGAAGGTAATGGAAGATAAACTTCAGAGGTTAAAAGAAGAACTATATGCAGAAGTATTCGCGAAAATGCCGAACGAATCGCAAAAACGGCAAATCATCAATAAAATTCAACGAAAACAAAAAAAGAAGTCCTTCCTGAATAATAAATGGCTTTATCCGGTCCTGGCAGTAGCAGCGATTTTTATCGCCGTCATCATGGCTTATCCGATGCTGAAGGAGCAGACCCCGAATTCTGCAAAGCAAACACCCAAGCCAAACCCGAATCCGGATCATCATGTGATCCTCCCTGATAAAGAAATGCCAAAAGAACATAAGGACGAACCGAAGCAGGAACAAAAACCGCCGGTGAAGCATGAAAAAACAGCAGAAGAGTGGAAGCAGGAGTTCAGGCAAATTTGGACATCCGAGCGTGAGCCATTTGATAAATTATTGATCAAATATAATCGGGATCGTCTAAATTACGGCGAGCATTACTTCCACGAAATGCAAGTGAAAAGCGAATTGCGGAATGGTGATATATTTGCGAGAGTAGAAGGCTATAACAAAAATGTAGGAAATATTAAAGATCCCTTTGGAAGTATTATTAAAAATGACACTTTATATGACCTCAATCCACATGCTGAGACAAAGACATATGAGGTGATCAAGTTGGAAGGATCGGCAAAAGACATTTTCAACTCACCGGAGTTCTCAAGTCCATACCCGCTCTTTCCTTCAGGAGCTGACTTGACCAGTGAAAGGTTCAAATGGACTGTTGATCGATACAATGAAAAGGAACATTGGATAAAAATTTCAGCAGAAAATACCAAGCCCAAAGAAGGACAATCCGAATTTGCGGATGAAGCCCGCTTCACAGCAGAGGTTGATACAACTTACGGAATCCTGATGGATTTGAAAATGTACGATGAGCAAAATCAGCTCATTGATAATGTAAATGTGACGGAACTGAAAGTAAACAATGAAGTGCGAAACTTGAATCTTGATCTCAACATCCCAGCAGGGTATAAGAATATAGAAGAAGCCATGAAAGAAAGAGTAAAAATTAATGACAATTGGGTCCAATCTGCCAAAGCGAAAATCCAAAAAAATCACCCTGAAGTCAATGATGTCACCTATTATGGTGAAGGAGGTGCACTCGTCTTTGCCATAAATTTTAAAGACAATACCGATTTAGACAAGGAAAAAACCATTGCGCAGGAATTCTCGGACCAATTCACGATCAATGCCAATGCCTCCGAAGAATATAAATCACGCAACAACACCGTTTGGGGAAAAGGACAATATGGTCTGAATGTCATGATCAGTAACAGCCTTATACGATGCCAAGGAATGGGAAGCGGAAAAGAAGACGCATCTGGCACACCTCTTTTGAAATGGGAAGAACCAGATAAAATAATAAGCCATTAAGAAAAAGGTGACAGGCACCATCCAGAAAATGGATGGTGCCTGTCACCTTTTTAAATTTATTACAATTTCACCCATTTTTATGAGACGCTTTTCACCCCCGCTTCGTCTAAGGGGTGAAAGATATAAAGCAAAAAAAGGGATTGGTCGATTTTATGCATGACATCTTTCACTTACACAGGAACATACAAATATACAGTCACGGAAACAAGGATCTAAAGGGGATGAAATCATGAAAGAAAAGAACAAAATGAGCAGATCAGAACGAAAGCAGAAATCTCCATACAAGAAATGGGGATATCCCTTCGCGGGAGCAGCCGTGCTGGCGATCGGGGCCATCACCGCTTATCCAATGATCCATACCGACAAACCGACAACAGCAACGAAGTCGGCCTATGAAAATAGAGTGGTGTCGAATCTTATGCAGCCCATCGAGGCAGCACCTTCAAACAACGCCGCACCGAAACCGGAACCAACAACTGAGAAACCAGCCGGATCCGGGCAAGAAAATATCTCAAAACCCGAAGGAAAAACGGCACCTGACAAAGCCGTAAAGGAACAACCGAAAAAAGAAACACCCGACCAAACAGAAGCGCCCTCGATGACAGCGGATCAATGGAAGAATAAATTCAAAGAGCTATGGTCATCCCCGCGTGAGCCGTTTGAGAAGCTGATATTGGCATACGATAAGGACACCCTTGCCCAAGGGCATCACTATCTATTTCAGGGAGAATTCAAATCGGAAATGAAAAATGGCCAATTACAAGCGGTATCCGAATACCAACATAATAAGGAAGGTGTAATGACGAATCCTTCCCGCCTCATCTTAAAGGATCAGACGCTCCTACACTTGCATCCTAATATTAAAAAATATGACAAACAACAGGTGAAGGGAATGGCCAAGCAAATCTACAATTCAGCTGATTACTTTCATCCCGTACCGATTTTCCCTGGAAACTATGCACTGGCGAATGATAACTTCCACTGGACGGTCGTCGAAAATAACGAAAATGAGCATTGGGTCAAAATCACTGCCAAAAACACCGAGCCTAATAAAGCGCCCGATGCTCCTTTTGCCTATAAGGATCATTTTACCGCCACAATTGATACGGACAATGGAATATTGCTCGACCTGAAAATGTACGATGACCATAACCAAATCATCGAAAGCCTCAATGTGACCGAATTGAAAATCAATGATGAAGTGCAGAATTTAGATATGGACTTCACCATTCCATCCGACTATATGAATATGGAAGACTATTGGAACAACCTGGTCGAGTTTGATGACAACTGGTTTGGCACTGCAAAACAAGCAATCATGAAAGAATACCCTGTAGTCGAAGACGCATTCTATTCCGGTGAAGATGGAAATATCAGCTTTGTTCTATCCTTAAAAGACGGAATAGACCCTGAAAAAGGAAAAGCCATCGCAAAAGAATTTATGGAAAAAGTGACTGAGAATGCCAACACTTCCGAAGGATATCAAAAACGAGGCATCACCATCTGGTCCAAAAACCAATACACATTCGATGTCCGGATCGATGTAGATCAACAAAGCTATGACGCCTATATCACGGAACACAACGATCAAACCGGTCTTCCGCCAATGAAATGGAACAAACCAACCAAGCGGCTATCCCCGAAAATATAAAAAAAGGTAACAAAAAAGGTGACAGGCACCATCCAGAAAATGGATGGTGCCTGTCACCCTTTTCAATATCATTCAGCAATAAAATACTTTTCCAAATACTCCGCCCACAGTTTGTGCCCTTTTTCGTTCGGGGCGCTTTGCGAAGGTGTCAAATCTTCCTTCACGGCCGCAGTCGCCGGATCTGGCCAGGCTGTCCAATGATCTAAGTACGTAATAGATTTCGACTCGGCGAATTTCTTAATCGCCGCGACTTGCCTAGGGTAGTAAGTAGATTGATAGATCGGATGAGGCGGCTGCAGAATCATCACGGCATCACCTAGCGCTGCCTGGAACTTCTCAAAATTTTTCTCTTCACTCTCCACCGGCACATACCCATTATCATTCAACGTGAATGGCTCAAACAGCACCATATCCGGTTTGAAATCGGCAACCTCTTGATAATCGCTATACTTAATAAACTTGCTGGACCGAATACTATCATACTCAAAGATCTTCACCTGCAGTACATCGCTTCCAAAGGCCTGCTCCATTTTCGTCTTCAATTGCACCGACCATCCGTTAACATCCTTCCCCAATGACTGTGAACCCACAATACCCATCAAAAAGGGCTGATTGCTTTTCATCTTCGACTTCAAAGCTTCCTGTGCTTTCAATGACCAATTTTTAGCCAACATGATAGCCCGTTTCTCTTGTTCAGACAATTCGAATTTATTAGGACTATCATCCGGAAGAGAGGGGGTGGTTCTATCATCATCATTTTCTGATCCGGCTGCAGCCACACTCTCATTCCAATGAAGTGTCCCTAGCGCCAAGACTCCAACAAAAATGATGAGCAGCACACTGATTAGTAATATCTTCAATCGCATAAATATCCACCTCATTTGAAATTTATTCCATGACGTAAAAAGGCATCCTAAATTATAAAAATTTGTTATTATTAATAAATAAAGGACATTTTGTAACAAATCTATTAAAATTATGACAAGGTTACACGAAAAATACAATGTAATATGGTATAATTCATCAATAATTTCCAATTTATTCATAGTTTAGGAGGCACTTATGGAAGAGACGATCAGTTTAAAAGAATTGATGCAGACATTAAGAAAGAGATTGGCTCTTATCACAACGATCACGCTTGTGGCAGCAATCGTCAGCGCAGTTGTCAGCTTCTTTGTATTAACCCCGATCTACCAAGCGTCCACACAGATTTTGGTGAATAAGACGAACGACCAAAATGCAATGTACAACACGAATGAAGTGCAGACAAATCTCCAATTGATTAATACATACAATGTCATCATGAAAAGTCCCGCCATCTTAGATAAAGTCATCGACCAATTACATCTAGACATGACCGCTGCCCAGTTAAATGGAAAAATCACGGTCCAAAGCGAAAAGGATTCGCAGGTGGTCAACGTTTCCGTGCAGGATCCAGATCCGAAAAAAGCTGCAACAATCGCGAATAAAATCGCAGACGTATTCCAAACAGACATCGTACACATCATGAATGTCGACAATGTCAGCATCCTTGCCAAAGCAGATGCGAAAGGGAAATCCCCCATCAAACCGAAGCCGCTGCTGAATGTTGCGATTGCGATTGTCGTCGGCCTGATGGCAGGTGTCGGACTCGCCTTCCTATTAGAGTACTTGGATAACACAATCAAGACCGAGCAGGATATCGAAAGGGGATTGGAGCTCCCTGTATTGGGAGTCATTGCGAACATTCCGGATACCGACTCCACGCACGAATTGTCGCGTTCCGAGCGCAAGTCGAAAGTAAGGGGTGAAAGTTTTGGCGCCTAAGAAATCAAAGAAAGACGTGCTGAACAATAAGCGGAAGCTGATCACGAAGAACGAACCAAAATCTCCTGTATCGGAGCAATATAAAACAATCCGGACGAATATTCAGTTCTCTGCTGTGGATCAGGAAATGAGATCGATCATGGTCACATCTGCAGGGCCTGGGGACGGGAAATCGACAACGGTCGCGAACCTTGCCGTCGTCTTTGCCCAGCAAGGAAACAAAGTCCTGCTCGTCGATGCGGATTTACGAAAGCCAACTGTGCACTACACATTTGGGGTGACGAATGTCCGCGGCTTGACGAACGTGCTTTCGAATCAGTTGGAAATCGAAGATGCCGCAGTTTCCACGGAAGTGGATGATCTTTTCATCCTGACGAGCGGTCCGATCCCGCCGAACCCTGCAGAACTGATGGGCTCAAGGCTGATGAAGAATTTCTTGGAAAAAGCCTATGAGCAATTTGATATCGTCCTCTTCGACACTCCGCCTGTCCTGGTCGTAACGGATGGTCAGGTGTTGTCCAACCATTGTGATGGAACGGTGTTGGTCGTTTCAAGCGGACGGACAGAAATGGAAGCAGCGGGAAAAGCGAAGGATATACTCGAAAATACGAAAAGCAAGCTGCTTGGTGTCGTATTGAATAACAAAAAAGCTAAAGATACGTCATATTATTACTATTATGCTACCAAATAGGCAAAAATCGACAAAATACACCCGTTTACAAAAAAAGTAAACTTGATAGTATTAGATTATAGGAACTTAAGACTATTGATTTGGAAATAAAAAGGAGGGGTTCGTATGATTGATTTGCACTGCCATATCTTATCAAACGTTGACGATGGCGCCCAGAACATGTCTGAAAGCATCGAAATGGCGAAAGAGGCTGTTCGGGAAGGGATCCATACCATCGTTGCAACCCCTCATCATAAAAATGGAAGAGACGAGAATGCCGGTGGAGATATTTCGGCAGCAGTCAGACAGCTGAACGAAGTCCTTTCCGAGCAGCGGATTCCATTGACGGTGCTGCCAGGCCAAGAAGTGCGCATCTACGGCGAGCTCCTTGATGATCTTCATGACAGTGTCATCCCGTTGAATATCACCTCACAATACATATTTATTGAATTGCCTTCCAACCATGTTCCGCGCTATACGGAGCAGCTCTTCTATGACATTCAGATGCAAGGACTTGTACCGGTGATCGTTCATCCGGAGAGAAACGCAGAAATCATCGAGAACCCGGACAAACTTTATAAACTTGTCAAAAAGGGATCGTGCACCCAAGTGACAGCTTCAAGCGTCGTAGGGAGATTCGGGAAAAAGATCCAAAGATTCACCCATCATTTAATCGAAGCAAACTTGACTCATTTTGTCGCTTCCGATGCCCACAACGTTACGACCAGAAGCTTTCATATGAGAAAAGCCTATGACCTGATTGACAAAGAATTTGGGACACAGATAAAGTTTATGCTTATGGACAACGCGCAGCTTTTGATTGATGGGCACAACATTTATAGGGATGTGCCGGAACGCATCAAGAGAAAGAAATTTTTAGGAATCTTTTAATGTGACAATAAGGGATTCTTTTTGTTTTGAATCTTTTTATATACGACCAAGGGTATAGAAAATATTGGTAATGCCTCCTCACCACTATCAATGGAGGCACTCGGCCATGCTGTGGGCCACAGCAGACCTTAGACGCGAGTCGTCGAGAGTATGGCGTGAGGGAGGGTTGGATGCCCTGAATTTTCAATATTCCGAAATGAATATTTAATGAAGCTACCTGTCAAGACGCATGTCGTTTCATTAGATATTTATTTTTGAATGTCGATTTTATTTTAGTAGAGCAATAAAGAATGCTGTTTTTAAAAAAAATGTTTTTTTATGAAAAATGTGCATTGTTGATTTACGCGGAGAGGTGCTCGCTTTCCGCGGGAGTCTCGCACCTTCCGCTCCAATCAGCCAACAAAACTAGTACCTATCCATGTTAAAACACATAAAACAACATTCTTTTAAAAAATGTTATAAAGAAAAACTTTTTAGAAAAGAAGGGATATTAGTTGAGCTATGAAAAGCGATTATCATTGTTGATCCTTTTGGATTCGATTATCGTGCTGACGGCCATATACATTGGCTATTTTACTCTTCACCCCTATTTAAGCTTTTATACATTCCCGGTGCTGGTGATGAGTTCGATTACCCTATTGATTTCTCATCATGTATTTGCCTTTATTTATCGTTTATATCAAAAAGCATGGGAGTATGCGAGTGTGGGGGAAATGATGGCGATCATCCGGGCGGTCACGCTCTCGATCATTGCTACCGGCATCGTTCAATACTTGCTGAATGGGGATATTTATATCCGTGTCCTGGGCATCACGTGGATGCTGCATGTCATCCTGATTGGGGGATCAAGATTTTCTTGGCGGATGTACCGGGATCACTACATAAAACAAAAAACAGACAAAAAACGATCACTGATCATCGGGGCAGGGGCGGCAGGGACGATGCTTGTCCGTCAGCTGTTAAAAAGCAATGATACCGACATGCTGCCAGTAGGATTTGTCGATGATGATCCGATGAAGCAGAAACTGCAATTCTACGGTGTAACGGTTTATGGGAAAACAAAGGAAATCCCTATGATCGTTGAAAAACATAATATAGAGAATATTGTTATCGCCATTCCTTCGATGGGGCGAAAAGAGATTCAAAGAATATATCAGGAATGCAGCAAGACGAATGCAAAGACACAGATTATGCCGATGATCGAAGATATCGCCTCTGGGAAAGTGTCCGTCAATCAATTCCGCGATGTACAGGTTGAGGACTTGCTTGGCCGTGAGCCGGTGGAATTGGACATACAGAGCATATCCAAGAGACTGGCGGGAAAGACGATTCTGGTCACTGGGGCAGGTGGTTCGATCGGTTCGGAAATCTGCCGCCAGGTAAGCAGATTCAAACCGAAGAAACTGCTCCTATTAGGTCACGGAGAATATTCCATCTATCAAATCGATATGGAGCTCAAACAAAAACATCAATCCGAATTTGAAATCATACCTATTATAGCTGATGTACAAGATAGAGCCCGTATTTTTGAAGTGATGGAATACCACTCCCCGGATGTTGTCTACCACGCAGCTGCCCATAAGCATGTACCGCTAATGGAATTCAATCCGAAGGAAGCCGTCAAGAACAACGTAATCGGAACGAAAAACGTGGCAGAAGCGGCAGATACGTTCGGTGTAAATACATTTGTCCTTGTGTCATCTGATAAAGCCGTAAACCCGACAAACGTAATGGGTTCGACGAAGAGGATCGCGGAAATGGTCATCCAAAACCTGGACAAACAAAGTCAGACGAACTTTGTCGCCGTCCGATTCGGGAATGTCCTAGGCAGCCGGGGCAGCGTCATCCCACTATTCAAAAAGCAAATCCAGACGGGCGGTCCCGTGACGGTCACCCATCCGGAAATGACGCGATACTTTATGACGATACCGGAAGCATCCAGACTTGTCATCCAGGCAGGCGCACTGGCGAAAGGCGGCGAGATCTTCGTCTTGGATATGGGAGAACCGGTAAAGATTGTAGATCTTGCCGAAAACCTGATCAAATTATCGGGATATACAATGGACGAAATCCCGATCAAGTTTGCCGGCATCCGTCCCGGGGAGAAGATGTTCGAGGAGCTGCTCGGTTCTGAGGAAGTCCATCCGCAAGAAATCTTCCCGAAAATTTTTGTCGGGAAAACGGTGGAGTTCGATTATTCCAGAGTCGATCATTTAATAGAGAAATATGCAGGGGAAAGTTCTGCTGCGATTAAGGAATATGTACTGGGGCTGGCGAATAAGAATGAAAAGCTGCTTGTCAAATATGTAAATTAAAGGAGGATTGGTGAAATGCAAAAAATTAAAAAAGCAATCATTCCGGCAGCCGGCTTAGGGACGCGCTTCCTCCCGGCGACCAAGGCACAGCCGAAGGAAATGCTGCCAATCGTCGATAAACCGACGATCCAATATATCATCGAAGAAGCCGTTGCGTCCGGCATCGAAGACATCATCATCGTCACGGGCCGCGGCAAACGGGCGATCGAGGATCACTTTGATAAATCGTATGAATTGGAAGAAACGCTTGCCAAGAAGGGGAAGCTTGAGCAGCTGGAAGAGGTCCAGGGCATATCGAAGATGGCCAATATCCATTACATACGCCAGAAGGAACCGCTGGGCCTCGGCCATGCCATCGCCTGCGCTAGCCGCTTCATTGGGGACGAACCTTTTGCCGTTCTTTTAGGGGATGATATCGTCCACTCACCGGATAACCCGTGCTTGAAGCAATTGATCGATGTGTATAGCCGTTATAATTCGACGGTCATCGGTGTCAAAGAGGTGCCGGAAGAAGAAGTATCCAAATATGGCGTCATCTCGATTGCAAACAGCGGAAGCAATCAAGGTGTGTTCCACATTAATGATCTTGTAGAAAAACCTAAACAGGAAGAAGCACCATCCAACTACGCCATCATGGGCCGTTACATCCTAAGACCGGAAATCTTTGACCTCCTTGATAATTTAACCCCGGGGGCAGGCAGCGAAATCCAACTGACCGATGCGCTCAAGAAGTTGAACGAAATGCAGATGGTCGTCGGCTGTGAGTTTGAGGGTCAGCGTTATGACGTCGGGGATAAGCTCGGCTTCATTAAAGCGACGGTAGAATTTGCCCTGCAGCGGGATGATTTGAAGGACGATGTGCTGGATTATTTTAAGAGTATTTTGAGTAAGGAGCAGGTGCAAAAGTAGGTTCTACACTTTAAATAGGTTGAGCTAAGAGAATGAGGCTGGAGCTTTGAGGGGATTCGGCCTTTTTTCTTTATTTGATGCTGCACATAAAGAAGGCGTTGATTGAATTGGTATATATAATAGGAAGAAACTCGGATAAAAGTGCTTATAGAGTTAATCGGATTTGTGGATTAGTAGTTGGTTGGATTAGAAGTTTGAAGATTCCAATCAAGTACTAATCTACTAAATAATGATCCATATGAGGAAGGAAGACATGAAGATGGAAACGACAAAATTGAATGAAAGAATATTTCTTTCATCTCCACATATGAGTGATGAAGGTTATGAAATGAAATATGTCAAAGAAGCTTTTGATACAAATTGGATTGCTCCTCTTGGAGAAAACGTGAATGAATTTGAAAAAGAACTGGCGGCTAAGGTTGGTTCGAAAGCGGCTGCTGCTCTATCTTCTGGTACGGCAGCAATTCATTTAGCATTAAAAGGAGCAGGAGTTGGAGAAGGGGATGTTGTTTTCTGTCCGACCCTCACTTTTTCCGCAACTGCCAATCCGATCATCTATCAAAATGCTAAACCGGTTTTCATCGATAGCAATCATGAAACATGGAATATGTGTCCAAAGGCTTTAGAAGAAGCGTTCGAGAGATATCCAGAAGTGAAAGCTGTCATCGTTGTTCATCTTTACGGTTTATCTGCTGACATGGATAAGATAATGGAAATTTGTAAGAAACATAATGTAGTGGTAATAGAGGATGCTGCAGAGTCACTTGGAGGGTATTATAAAGGTCAGCACACGGGGACATTTGGTGATTATGGTATCTTCTCTTTTAATGGAAACAAGATCATTACTACTTCCGGTGGTGGTATGCTGGTTTCAAATGATGAAAAGAAGGTGGCAAAAGCAAGATTCTGGGCTACTCAGTCGAGAGATCAAGCTAGGCATTATCAACACTCTGAATTAGGGTTTAATTACCGTATGAGCAATATTGTTGCAGGGATTGGTAGAGGGCAGCTAAAGGTATTAGATCAGAGAGTGGAGAAGAAAAAATATATTTTTGAGTTTTATAAGAGAGAGCTTAGTGACATAGAAGGAGTGCAATTCATGCCTGTTAATGATTGGGATGAACCGAACTATTGGTTAAGTTCCATGACATTAAATGGCCAGGTTAGGCCGAATGATGTTATGGAGGCTCTTGAAAAAGAGAATATCGAATCGAGGCCAATTTGGAAGCCGATGCATATGCAGCCGTTTTTTATAGAGTATGATTTCGTTGGAACGGATGTTGCTGAAGAGTTATTCGAGAATGGTATATGTTTACCCTCTGATACTAAGATGACGGATGTAGATTTGAAAAGGATCGTTAAGATCATAAAAGGGTTGTGGTTAGATTAATGAATAATACAAAAGTTGGGATCTATAGAAGATTTTTAAAAAGGCCAATAGATTTCATTTTATCTTTAATTGCTATCATTTTTCTTATTGTCATTCCAGTACTTCCTACAATAGCAATCCTAGTGAGAGTGAAGTTAGGGAGCCCCATATTATTTAAGCAAAGTCGGCCAGGACTTAATGAAAAGACTTTCATGATGTATAAATTTAGGACGATGACAGATGAAAGAGATAAGGATGGGGAATTACTTCCTGATCATATTCGTTTGACGAGGTTTGGAAGTTTTTTACGTTCTACATCACTTGATGAGCTTCCAGAACTTTTTAATATTCTCAAGGGGGATATGTCGATTATAGGACCAAGACCATTATTGGTTCAGTACCTTCCACTTTACAATAAACATCAAAAAAGACGACATGAAGTTAGACCGGGTTTGTCCGGTTTAGCTCAGGTGAGCGGAAGGAATGCAATTAGTTGGGAAGATAAATTCTATTATGATGTCGAATACGTGGATAATATAAGTTTCAGAAACGACTGTAACATTATTTTATTGACCATTAAGAAGGCTTTTGTAAGAGAAGGTATCAACTCCGAAACTGCAGCTACGATGGAAAACTTTAAAGGGACAAAGAAGGAAATGAAAATATGAAAAACAAACTTTTGATAATTGGGGCCAGTGGACATGGGAAAGTTGTTGCCGACATTGCAATAAAAATGAATAAATGGAAAGAGATTTTCTTTCTTGATGATAATGAAAGCATCACTTCCTCAATGGGGATAGAAGTGATCGGAACCTCAGATAAAGCATTCGATTACATAGACGAGTTTGAAATTTTCGTCGGTATAGGTAATAACTCTACTAGAGAGAACGTTCAAGAGAAGCTGGAAACAGCTGGTGCCAGCATCCCTATTTTAATTCATCCAAGTTCAGTGGTCGGAGAACAAGTGGAAATCGGGAACGGGACAGCTGTAATGGCAGGGGCCGTTATTAACTGCTGCACTAAAATAGGGAATGGCTGCATTGTTAATACAGGTTCTACAATTGATCATGATAATTGTATCGAGGATTTTGTACATATTTCACCAGGATCACATTTGGCAGGGACGGTCAAAGTTGGAAAAGGATCTTGGTTAGGAATTGGAAGTATTATAAGTAATAACCTTAACATTACTAGTGATTGCCAAGTGGGAGCTGGTTCTGTTGTTATTCAGGATATTACTGAAACAGGGGTTTATGTTGGTGCACCAGTAAGAAAAATAGGCTCTTAATCATAATTGTTGTAACTGAGGTGTAAAGAATTGAAGAAAAAAATATGGTTGTGGAATCATTACGCGACTGATATGTACAAAAATCGTGGAGGAAGGCACTATTGGTTTGCAGAGAACCTAATTAAACAAGGTTACGAACCAACGGTTTTTTGTGCAAATACTTTTCATAATAAATCAGATTTTATCGATACAAAAAATAAAAAATATACTATAGATATCCTAGATAATATCCCCTTTGTTTTTGTTAGGACGACTACCGCATTAGGTAATGGCATTGATCGAGTGAAAAATATGGGGTTATTTTATTTAAACTTATTTTCTGTAGTAAAAGAATTTGTAAAGCTTAACGGTAAGCCGGATGTAATTCTTGCCTCTAGTGTACACCCATTAACTATGGTTGCAGGAATAAAAATTGCTAAAAAACTTGGTGTTCCTTGTATTTGTGAGATTAGGGACTTATGGCCAGAGGCTATCTTTTCATTTAACAAAGCAAAGGAAAGAAGTCTATTAGGACGAGTCCTTACGGCTGGTGAACATTGGATTTATAGAAATGCAGCTGCTCTGGTCTTTACTAAAGAGGGAGATACTGATTATATTCTTGAAAAAAATTGGGATACCGCACAAGGTGGAAAAATAAATCTTTCAAAATGCCATTATATTAACAATGGTGTAGATATAAATGCATTTGAGATTGCTTCTTCAGAAAATAAAGTTGATGATGAAGATTTATGTGCAGATAAGTTCAATGTTGTCTATGTAGGAACAATTCGACCTGTTAATAATGTAGGGAACCTACTAGATGCTGCCGCACTACTAAAAGATGAAAACAATATTCAATTTTTAATATACGGTGACGGTAATCAAAGAGAAATGTTAGAAAAAAGAATTGCTGATGAAAATCTAACTAATGTAAAAATGAAAGGCTTTGTAAATAAACGTTCCATACCATATATATTGAGCAAATCATCGGTGAACATCCTTAATTATTCACATACACAATACAACTGGGCAAGAGGTAATAGCTCTAACAAATTATTTGAATATATGGCATCAGGAAAACCTATTATTTCAACTGTGAAAATGGGGTATTCAATATTAGAAAAGTATAAGTGTGGAATAGAACTCGAAAATAGTAATCCCCAAGAACTAGCAAAGGCAATTTTAAATATAAAAAATATGTCCAAAGAAGAATATAACGTTATAGGTTCAAATGCTAAGAGGGGTGCAAATGATTTCGATTTCCAAAAGTTAACTAAAAAATTGATAGATGTTGTTGAAGAAGTAGACTAAAAAATGAGGTATTGCAATGATTAAATCTCTAATATCTGAATATGGATTGCCGTGGATTATTAACCGCTCACTATACTCAGCAAAACTGAAGATGATGAGAACAATGCCCAGCAGTGAAAAATTGTTTGAAAAAAGTACCGATGTTAAAAGAGTAGATATTTATAATATAGATGTACAGTTAGTTGAGGACTTTTTAAATGAATTACCTGATGAAAAGAAAAAGGCAATATTATTAACAGCTGATGAGGCAATAGAAGGAAAGATAATGGGTTTTTCATCAATTAAACTAGATTATGGAAACCCGATTAAATGGCATTATAACCCTATTACTAAAGCGGAAACAGATAGCAAAATTAAATGGTATAAAATTTCTGATTTTGATCCTAAACGAGGGGATATTAAGGCTATTTGGGAAGTGTCTAGATTTACGCACTTTTTCTATTTTATAAGAGCTTATATGCTTACTAAGGATAGAAAGTATTATCATGCTTTTTCCAATCAGTTAAATAGTTGGTTTCAAGAGAATCCATATCCTTATGGTGCTAATTATAAATGCGGACAAGAAGCAACTTTAAGAATGATTAATTCATTAATGGCTTATTCAGCATTTAACTCATATGGTTTGACAACTTCCCAGGATGAAGAAAATGTTCGAAATTTAATAGACGGCAGCTATAAAAAAGTTTTGTCAAATTTCTTCTATGCTCATAAGTGTATTAAAAATAACCATACCCTTTCTGAGATAACAGGGCTTATTATTGGAGCTTGGGCCAGCAAAAATGAGAGAAGATTAAGAAAAGCATATAATTTGCTGAATAAAGAAATTGAGAAACAGTTCTTTCTTGATGGTGGATATATACAATACTCATTTAATTATCAGAGGTTTGCACTTCAATTAATGGAATTTGTAATAAAAATAAGTGACAGAACAAATATCCAAATATCAGATAAAAGTAAAGAATTAATAAAGAATAGTGCCCTACTTATATATCAAATGCAAGATGAAACGGGAGATGTGCCTAATTATGGTTCAAATGATGGTGCATTGATATTCCCTGTCACTTCTTGCGGATACCGAGATTTTAGGCCAGTAGTAAATACGGTTTTCTACCTTATTGATGGTAAAAGAATTTATGAACCTGGTCAATATGATGAAGAGCTAATTTGGTTTGGGAATAAAAGAGTAAGTAATATACCAGTTTCTAAGATTCAAAAAGGCAATTCTTCATTTAATAGCTCAGGTTATTATTCGTTAAGACATAATTCAGGGTTTATGATGACTGTTTTACAAGATTTTAAAACTCGTCCATTTCAAATGGATCAGCTTCATATCGATTTATGGCATAAAGGTATAAATGTCTTTTGTGATAGTGGCACATACTCCTATGCAGCTGATATCGGTAAAAAGATGGCATTAACTTCAGCTCATAATACCGTATTGGTGGATAAGAAAGAGCAGATGAAAAAACGCGAACCATTTCTGGTATATGATTGGACTAGGCGTAAAAATGTCAATCTTGTGGATGATAGTTTTACAGGGACAATGCTTTCCAAAAATGGCTATGAACATACAAGAAATATCCAAAAAACAGAGTCAGGATATTTAATCACTGAAAATGTTATCGGAGATGGTGAATACTGCGTTTTCTATTTTCATACACCATGTGAAGTAAGAAAAGGTGAGGAAGGCTTTACATTATACAATGATGGACAAGTCATTGGCAATGTGAAAACTAAAGGGGAAATAGAAATTAAAAAGGCTATCAGAAGCCTGTATTACTTAAAGAAAGAGGAAATTAACGTCGTTAGTATTAGGGTTAGAATGCAAGACAAGAAATGTAATATTAAATTTGGTGTAGAACTAATGGGAAGGTAGGATTGTATGATTAATATAGTTGGATTGGGATACATTGGTTTACCAACTGCCCTTATGTTTGCAAAAAGTGGACTTAAAGTAGTCGGGACCGACTATAATTCTGAGCTTGTTAATTCTTTAACAGAAGGTAGACTTACTTTTGAAGAGAAAGGATTAGAGGAACTATTTCAAGAAGCACTTTCTAATGGTATCGAATTTTCAACAGAATATCAGAAGACACATACTTATATTCTTGCAGTTCCAACTCCATATATAAAAGAGAGTAAAAAGTTGGATCCGAAGTATGTCATTTCTGCCTTAAATAGCGTGCTCGATGTTTGTGAAAGAGGAGCAGTAATAGTAATTGAATCAACAATCTCACCAGGGACAACTGATAGATATATACGCCCAGAAATAGAAAAAAGAGGGTTTGTAATAGGGGAAGATGTACATTTACTACATGCTCCTGAAAGAATTATTCCTGGAAATATGATTTATGAGCTTGAGAATAACTCTAGAACAATTGGTGCAGATGATAGAGAAGTTGGAGAGAAGGTTAAAGGGTTATATTTAAATTTCTGTAAAGAAGAGATAGTTGTAACAGATATAAGGTCTGCAGAGATGTCAAAGGTTGTTGAAAATACTTACAGAGACATCAATATTGCTTTTGCTAATGAGTTATCGAAAATTTGCCGTACAGATAATATGGATGTTTACGAGATTATTAGAATTGCAAATAAACATCCGCGAGTGAATATATTACAACCAGGGCCAGGTGTTGGTGGACATTGTATCTCCGTAGATCCATGGTTCTTGGTTGGAGATTATCCAGATCTAACTAATCTCATTCTAACTGCTAGAAAAATAAATGACTCGATGCCAAGACATGTACTGGGTCGAATACGAGATATTATGAGAGAGCACGGCATTAAGGATATATCAAAAGTAGGTTTATATGGATTAGCATATAAGGAAAATGTTGATGACACAAGAGAAAGCCCAACACTTCAATTATTAGAACGTATGGATGAACACTTAGCTTTTGGCGTCAAAGTTTTCGATCCTCATGTAAAAAAGAGAATTGTAGATCATCAATTTATGAACTTTGAAGACTTTTTAAATGAGATAGAAATTCTTGTTATTATGGTGGGACATAATCATATAAAAGATAATATGAATCTTATCAAGAATAAGTTTGTGCTAGATACTAAAAATATCTGTTCTATCCAAGGTTCATACAAACTATAAAAAGGTAGGGATATGGTGAATAAAAAAGTAATGGTGGTCTTCGGGACACGTCCAGAGGCTATAAAAATGTGCCCTTTGGTAAAAGAGTTGAAAACTCGAAATAAATTAGAAACGGTTGTTTGTGTCACAGGGCAGCATAGAGAAATGTTAGATCAAGTACTAAGTGCGTTTGATGTTCGACCAGATTATGATTTATCTATTATGAAGGCAAAACAAACATTATTTGATGTTACAGTGAATATTCTTGAGAAGATGAAGAATGTATTAGAGGATGTAAAGCCAGATGTGGTATTGGTACATGGTGATACTTCAACTACATTTGTGACAGCTTTAGCTTGTTTTTACTTACAAATCCCAGTTGGTCATGTAGAGGCTGGACTTAGAACTTATAACGTTTATTCTCCTTATCCTGAGGAATTTAATCGACAAGCGGTAGGTATAGTATCAAAATATAATTTCGCTCCTACTGATGTGTCAAAAGAAAATTTATTAAATGAAGGGAAAGATCCTTCATCTATATATGTAACTGGTAATACTGCAATAGATGCACTTAAGACTACTGTTAATGACCATTATTCTCATGCCCAACTTGATTGGGTTGGCGATAATAGGTTAATTATGATAACTGCTCATAGAAGAGAAAATCTAGGTGAACCTATGAGAAATATGTTTAAAGCTATCAAAAGGATAATGGATGAGTATCCTGATATAAAAGCTATATACCCTATTCATATGAACCCTGTAGTTAGAGAAGCAGCTAATGAAATTTTAGGAAACAATGACAAAGTAAGGATTATAGAGCCATTAGAGGTATTAGATTTCCATAATTTCCTCTCGCAATCTTATTTAATACTAACAGACAGTGGTGGAATTCAAGAAGAAGCACCAAGTTTAGGAAAACCAGTTCTTGTTATGCGTGATACGACAGAGCGCCCTGAAGGTGTAGCAGCAGGGACACTAAAATTAGTCGGAACAGATGAGCGAAACATTTATAAAACTTTTAAACTACTTTTAGAAGATAAAGAAGAGTATAAAAAAATGAGCCAAGCTAGTAATCCTTACGGTGATGGATTTGCTAGTAAGAGAATAGCAGATATATTAGAAAATCAATGAGTATTTGGGCTTTATTTGTAGATGAAAAGAGGATGTTTAAATGAAACAATTATTTTTGATGGTAAGCGATGGCTCAGTTAAATTAATAGATACTCCCCCTCCAACAGTAAAAGAAAATCATGTCATTGTTGAAACACATTATTCAATAGTAAGTGCTGGAACAGAAAGAAGTCTTACATCATTTGGTGGAAAGAACTTAATTCAAAAGGCATTAGAGAGACCAGACCAAGTAAAAAAAGTAACAGAAAAGATGTCAACAGATGGAATATTAACTACAATAGACTCTGCGTTTAATCGCTTAAAGGAGCCAATGCCAATGGGTTATTCTGGTGTTGGAAAAATAATTGCTTGTGGCAGAGGAGTAACAGAGGTAGAGGTAGGCGATACTGTAGCAATGGCAGGCCAAGCCTACCATAGTGAAGTAAATCGTGTAAATAGAAACCTAATTGCAAAAATACCAGAAGGGTTCGAAGATTATCGCCAAGGGGCTTTATGTGCTTTAGGAGGTATCGCATTGCAAGGAATTCATCAAGCAAATGTAGTACCAGGTGAAACAGTTGCTGTCATTGGACTTGGATTATTAGGACATATTGTATCACGTATATTAAACGCTTATGGTTGTGACGTAATTGGTTATGACGTAGTAGATAAATCACTACAGGGTACAAACCTAAAAGCTTTTGTAAACTCAAATGATGAAAATGCAGAAGATATAACAAAATCACTTACAAAAGGTAGGGGCGTTGATAAAGTAATTATTACAGCCGCTGCAAATAGTAACGGACCAATGGATTTAGCTGCAGCAATTGCTCGTGATCGAGGAACGATCTGCATGATCGGTGTAACACAAATGCATATTGATAGACGTCCATATTATGAAAAAGAGTTAACATTTACGATTGCCCGTTCATATGGTCCGGGAAGATATGATTCCAATTATGAAGAAAAAGGTATTGATTATCCAATTGGACATGTTCGATTTACTGAAGGACGCAATATCGAGGAATTTATCCGTTTAATAGTAGAAAAGAGAGCAGACTTCTCAGATTTAATCACTCATGAAATAGCCTTTGAAAAAGCTGATGACGCTTATGAAATTATCACAACAAATACTAATAAAGTGAAGTATATTGGTATTTTATTAAAATATGCACACAATGATGCGAAATGGAAAGGTACTGTAGGTTCTATTTCTAAAAAGGTAGTAGAAAAAGATGCCATTTCTGTTGGTTTAATAGGTGCGGGAAATTTTGCAAAAAATACTCTTTTGCCAATTATGAAAGAAACTGGGCTTTATCGTTTTAAGGGACTAGCAACCACAGGTGGTGTAGGGGCTGCACAGGCTAATCAAGTTTTTTCATTTGATTATGCTTCAAATGATTATACAAAATTATTAGATGATGATGAAATTGATTTGATAGTAGTTTCAACCCAACATAATAGCCATGCTAAGTTCATAATAGAAGCACTTGAAGCCGGTAAAAATGTGTATTGTGAGAAACCATTATGTTTAACGCTTGATGAACTTGAAAAAATAGAATCAACTTATAAAAGTTCAAAGGGTGAGTTATTCTGTGGTATGAACAGAAGACATGCACCAATTATCCAGCAAATCAAAAAAAACCTTTCTACAGATAAAATTCCAGCAATTTATAATTATATTTGTAATGCTGGGTACATTCCTGA
Source organism: Falsibacillus albus (assembly GCF_003668575.1). Taxonomy (NCBI): domain Bacteria; kingdom Bacillati; phylum Bacillota; class Bacilli; order Caryophanales; family Bacillaceae; genus Falsibacillus; species Falsibacillus albus. The sequence goes on from NZ_RCVZ01000008.1 coordinate 69,785, forward strand.
AGAACACTGGACGCAAAATGAAAGTGTTGGAGGTGGGAGAATTATAGGTGAGGCATGTCATTTTATAGATGTAATTCAGTATTTAGATTCAAGTCAGTTATTATCCGTGGATGTATCTTTTGCCGCCAATAAAGCTTACTCGAAGAAAGACAATGCAATTATAACATTAAAGTTCCAATCAGGTGCCATTGCTAATATTGTATACACTTCTATGGGTTCAAAAAAGTATCCAAAAGAGCAACTCAGAGTATTCTCAAATGGATCTGTTTGCGAAATGGATAATTATATTAAGTTAAACCAGTATGGAAGTGTAAAGAAAACAAAAATGAAACTTAGACAAGATAAGGGTATAAAAAATGAGTATGAATATATTTACGATGTACTTAAAGGTAAACATGAAAATACAATAATTCAAGATGTACTTTTAAATCATAAATTATTGATTAAGAGTAAATAGGAACTAGGAAGAGGGAATAGGATGTCCAGAGAATTTCAAGTTTGTAGAAATTGTGTAATGGATACTACAGATCCAGATATAACATTTGATGAAAATGGTATCTGTGATTTTTGTAATGGATACAAAAAAAATATTTTGCCAGCTGTTGAACGAAATACTTTTGAAGATTTGGAAGAGATCGCTAAAAAAATCAGAGAAACGGGCAAAAACAACGATTATGACTGTGTAATTGGAATTAGTGGTGGTGTGGATAGTTCTTATTTAACGTATATTGCTAAAGAAAAGCTAGGACTACGCCCGCTAATTCTTACTGTTGATACTGGATGGAATTTAAATGTTGCAAATGAAAATGTATATAGATTAATTAGGAGTATGAATTTAGATTTGGAGACTGTAGTTGTTGATTGGGAAGAAATGAAAGATTTACAGTTAGCATTCTTAAAATCACAAGTTCCTTATCAAGATTTACCACAAGATCATGCTATATTTGCCGGTCTTTATAACTATGCCATGAAACATGGAATAAAATATGTATTAACAGGTGCTAACTTCTCTACTGAAGGAGTTAAGCCACCACAAGAGTGGACTTATGTAAATGATATTAGATTTATGAAAGATATTCATAAAAAGTTCGGTAAAACACCACTAAAAACATTTCCGTTATGTGGAATGATGAAAAACAGAGTTTACTATAGAATGCTTAGAGGGATGAAGGTTGTTCATCCATTAAACTATATAGAGTATGATAAAGATAAAGCAACAAGCGAATTAAGCGAAAAATTCGGGTGGCAAAAGTATGAAAATAAGCATTATGAGAATGTCTTTACTAGGTTTTATGAAGGATATTACTTACCAATAAAGTTTGGATATGATAAAAGAAAATGTTATTTCTCAAGCGAGATTCTAGCTGGGCAAATGTCTAGGAAAGAAGCATTAAATTTACTGTCAAGTCAACCGTATGATGAAAAAATTGCAATGGAAGACCTAGAGTATATAGCTGGCAAATTGGAGGTCAGTAAAGAAGAATTAATTAAAATAATACATGGTGAAAATAAAACATTTAGAGATTATAAAAATAGTAATACAATTTTAAAGTCAGCAATAAAACTTGCTATGCGTTTGGGAATGGAAAAGAGAAACTTTAGATAAATTGAAAAGAGGATAGCTTTTATGATAGTAATAATAGATTACAATATGGGAAATGTAGCATCTGTTAAAAATATGATAAAAAAAATTGGTTATGAAGCAATAGTTTCTAATGACATTTCAATAATAAAAAAAGCAACTAAATTAATATTACCTGGAGTTGGTTCATTCGACCATGGTGTTAAATCACTCAAAGAATTAAAGTTATTTGATGTAATTAAAGAAAAGATTTTGTTAGAAAGTACCCCTATTCTTGGTATATGTTTAGGAATGCAGCTTCTTACAAAGGGGAGTGAGGAAGGTGAACTTGGAGGGTTAGGGTTAATTGATGGCTTTACTAAAAGGTTTTCTAAACAAATTTTAGAAAAAAACCTCAAAATACCACACATGGGATGGAATTTTATAAAGTCTGAAAATGAAACCTTACTATTAAGTGATATGGAATTAAATAGCCGTTTTTATTTTGTACATTCTTATCATGTAGTTTGTGAAAATCCTATGAATAGTACTGCGATAACTCATTATGGATATGATTTTACATGTATGATTGAAAAAGAAAATGTGTATGGAGTTCAATTTCATCCTGAAAAGAGCCATAAATTTGGGATGAAGATTATAAAGAATTTTTTGGAGTTGGTAAAATGTACAGAAGTAGAGTGATACCTTGTCTTCTTCTAAAAGGTAAGGGCCTATATAAAACTACTCGTTTTAAAGAACCCCGTTATTTAGGAGATCCAATAAATACTCTTAGATTATTTAATGATAAAGAGGTTGATGAAGTAGTCTTGTTAGATATTTCTGCCACTGTTGATAATAATGGGCCAAATATTAATTATCTTAGAGGTATGGTAGCAGAATGTTTTATGCCTGTTTGTTATGGGGGGGGGATTTCTACTCTAAACCAGGTTGAAGCACTATACAAAATTGGAATAGAGAAGGTTTCTTTTAATACAGCACTATACAACAATCCAGAACTGGTAAAGGAAGCGGCAAAAACTTTTGGATCACAAAGTATAGTGGCATCATTAGACGTAAAAAAAAGTTTGTTTGGACCAAAGTCTATTTATATAAAGGGTGGAAGTCAAAAAATTAAAGAAAATCCTTTAGAATATGCTAAAAGAGTTGAGGAACTAGGGGTAGGTGAGATACTTCTAACATCAATTGATTACGAGGGAAAGATGAATGGGTATGACTATGAGTTAATTGAAAAAATTAGTTCAGCAGTATCTATACCAGTTATCGCCAATGGAGGAGCTGGTAATTTATCAAATTGTGTTGACGCTATAAGTGCAGGGGCATCAGCTGCAGCTGCTGGAAGTTTATTTGTTTATTACGGTAGTAGGAAAGCTGTCCTAGTTAATTATCCTACTCAAGAGGAATTAACAGAAGCATTTAAAAAAATTAAAACATATACTTCTATCCTAAGTTAATATTTAGGGGAATCAAAGATGTTATCTAAATAAGTACATTAGTTTTATAGAAATACTACCAACATTATTACCAATATTTAAGAGTTGCCTTTATTAAAGGTTAGATCTATTAAGTTTGTTTGAAAGTAGAATGTTCGAAATTAGTAGGTTTGTATATTATCTATATTAGGAAGGGATTATTATGAAAAAAATTGCATTGATTGGTGACTCTTCTATGCTGTATATGCCTTATGTTAGTAATTATGAAAAAGTTTTAGTGGATAATAATGCAGATTATTCCATTATTAACTGGGATAGATTCCAAATGGAAAATTTCGATAAGGAAAATAAATATAGAGATCAAAAAATTGGTCATAGAAGAAATTTTATAGACTATTATAAATATAGTAGATTTGTAATAAAAAAGTTGAGTAAAACTAAGTATGATAAGGTAATAGTATTTGGGATACCATTATCTTTTTTTTTAAAAGGATTTTTACTAAAAAATTATAAAAGACGTTATATTATAGATATAAGAGACTACCACAAGATTTTAAAAGTATTTAATACCTCGAAACTTATTGAAAATTCATTATTTACGGTGATTTCATCTCCAAAATATAAGGAATGGTTACCGAAAAATGATAGATATGAAATTAATTATAATACAAAAATAAAAAACAAAGAATCTTTAAAACCTGCAATTGTTAACTATAAAAAAAATACATTTAATATATCTTATATTGGGGCAACACGTGATTATGATATAAACACTGAGTTTATAAAAAATTTAAAAAACAAAGAAAAGTACAATATCTATTTTCACGGAGAAGGTGATATAAATAAGGATATTAAGAATTATTTAATTACCAATAATATTAAAAATGTAAAATTAACGGGAAGATACTACCGAGAAGACGAAGATAAATTATACCATACTAGTGATTTAATAAATGTACTTAGGTATAATGATGGAATTAATAATAAAACTGCATTGCCTAATAGATTGTATAACACGGTATTACACGGTAAACCAATGCTAGCTTTTAAGGGAACTTTTCTTGCTGAAATCATAAATGATTATAATCTTGGACTAGTTGTTGAGTCATTTGATGAAATCGATAAGGATATTGAAAATTATTTTAAAGGTTTCAATATAGACGAATACAATTTGGGTAGATGTAACCTTATTCAAGATATTATAAGAGAGAATCATAAGTTTATAAGAAACCTGGAGGAGTTTATATATATTTAGATAGAAATAAAATTCCATATACCTTTATTTAAAATTAATTACTGGATTTAAATCAAAGTCTCGATTACAAGTGTTATTTAGTTGGAGGAACTGAATTTGAATGTACTGTTTTTAGATTTTCTTTACCCTAAAGGGCACCAAAGGTTTAGTAAAGATCTTATTAAGTATTTATCCGATATATATGATGTTAATGTGATTGCCAAACAAGGGTATTATATTGATTTTACGGATGATTTACAAAAAGTGAATAAACTAGAAGAACATAACTTTAAAATCGGAGATAACTGGTTATTATCTAGAATAAGTTCCTTAAATGTCATGCTCAAGTCCGCTATTTTTATTAAAAAAAATAAATCTGATTATATTCTAGTATCTTCATTTGATACAATTACATTTGCAATTGGAAAAATATTTTTTAGAAATAAAGATAAGATGTATATAGTTCATCACAATAATGTTGATGAATTGGATAACAAGTATAAACTTAAAATATTTAAAAGTTATATGAACAATGTAAATCATATTGTCTTAGAGGGATTTATAAAGGATTATCTCGTTAATGAAATAGGTGTAAATAAAAAAAATGTTTTTGTTTTACCACATCCATTGTATATAAATGAAACATGTAAAGAACAACGTGAAAAATATTTATGTATTGGATTAAGTAATAGTAATGATGAATATTTTATAGAACAAATTATTAAAACAGAAAAAGAAAACAAGAAATTTTTAAATTCGAGAAAAAAAGTTATATTGAAGTCTAAAAAATATGAATTTGACAATGGTTATCTTAAAGTTGTTAAAGGATATTTAAAAAAAGAAAAATATGATGAATATGTATCCAATAGTGAATATATATTTATGCCATTTCCTGATACCTTTTGTTATAGAATGAGCGGAACTCTTATGGACGCACTTTCTAATAAAAAAATTGTTCTGGGAAGTGATATTCCACTAATGCGATACTATACAAGAAAATACCCTTCTATTTGCAAGATCATTAAAGATGCTTCTGCATTTTTTTATTTCTTACTTAACTCTGAACAAAACGCAACTAGAAATGCAAAGGAATTCCATTCTTTTAATAAATTTCATTCTAAGGAAAACATTACAAGGGTTCTATCTGATATTTTAAAGGAGAGATGATTATGTATAATGATACATTACAAAATAAAAATACTTCTTTAAAATATTCCAATAATAATCATTTTTTTAAGAGTAATATAATAAATATAAGACACGTATTACTTGCAGCAATTGTAGCTTCTTTTAATATTTTGTTTTACGATAATTTATTTGCTTCACTAATATATGTTCTTTTAGAATTAATTATCTTAGGGTATTATTTCACCAAGGGTGAGATAACAAAATATATTGGCAGTTATTTGATTTTTATGTGTTTAAGCCTTGAATTTGATGTGTTAGTAGGTACGGGTCATTTTTATGGCTTTAAAAATTTTCGAATATTTGGTTTTAACCTTGGTATTATTACTTTAGTTCCAATAGTATTATTAACGTTAAAAAAGGGAATAAATATAAAAAAAATAAAGGAAAATTATCCTTTAATTTTTAAGTTTGCAAGTATAATTTTTATAATGAATTTTACTGGTATTTTATTTGGATTGATTAACTTATTAGTTAATGATAACAATATACAAAATATTTCCAACTCACTTACAAGTTTTATTGGTAAGAGCTACTCTATGATTTCTTTTCCCCTTTTAATAATAATAGCCTTTGGATATTTGCTCACTTGGGAAAGCGATAGAGTTAAGGAATTAAATAGTTATTTGGTAGCTGTATTAATAGGTGTTGTTGTTTCAATGATGGTATCCTATGTAAGTGGGAATTTTGGTTATTATGATTTAAAAACGTTGTTGGTTACTAATGTAATACAATACCTTCCCTTTACATTATTAATTCCCTTTTATAAACACTTCAAATCTTCAAAAGTTATTGTTATTGCTGCAATAATTGGAACAGTTTTATCTTTGATGTATAATGCTCAAGGAAAGTTAATAATAATGTATATTTTTTCACCACTTGTTATTTGTATAATTCTTTGGAGAAAAAAAAGATTCCGATTCTTATTATTGGTATTATTGATACTTCCATTAGTTTTACTTTTTGTTATCAAGGTTTTTGGGTTATTAACTGAAACCAGTTTGCTATTTGAAATTAAGTTAAATCAGGCTTTATCACTTCTTAAAATATGGGAACCACATTGGCTCATTAATATGCCTATGTCACCTCGTATAAGAATAATTGAATTAATTAATATTTTATATGAATATAAAGAAAAACCCTGGATGCTCTTATTCGGTAAAGGATATATGGGATCAATTACTGATCATGTTGGTATGTTAGGGACAACATTTATAGTGGGGAGTTTTTCAACTGCCGAATGGGATAATGGTACATTTTATAACGTTCATGGAACCCTAAGTACAATATTTTTATATCATGGATTGTTTGGATTGTTTTTTTATTTATATATGATAAAAACTGTAATTACTAATGTAACAAAAAACCCCTGGATTTTGTTTGGGGGCTTTTGGTTTTTAATAAGCTATGGATTTTCTGCCACAATTTCTTCTTTTGGAATTGCTGCTCTATTATTAGGGTTTTTAGAAATAACCCAAAATAAGATTGCTTTAAATTCAAACTTGAATCAAAAGTGAGTAAAATTAGGTGATTATTTTATAAATAAAAACTAAACGTGAAGAAAAAATTCTTCCTAAATTCCTATATATAGCTTTAAAGTTTTTAAAAAGGGATACGGAAAGTTGAATGGATATAAAATTTATTGGGGGAAAGACAGTGAATGCAATAGTTGATGTATATTTAGATAACAATTTAGGCGATAATATTATGGGAGAAATGCTTATTAATTTTTTGCAAAAAAATGATATAAAATGCTACCTACTTATCAATAACGAGTTTACTTATTCTAATTTTATAGATAAATTCTCTGATGTAGATATAATTAATAATATTGATAAAGAAGTAATAAAAGAAAAAGCAATTGATTTTTATATTAGAGTAGGTGGGTCCATTTTTCCGCATAATACTGCTGCAGATGGAATTTTTCGTTATCATACACTGCTTCAATATAAAATGATGAAGCAAAACGGAGTAAAGATTTTTATTTTAGGGTGCAATGTAGGACCTTTTAAATCATCAATTGGTATTGGAGCCACAAAAGGGATAATTAAAACTTCTAATCTAATTACATGTAGGGATAAAAAAACTTATGATTTTATCTCAAAAATAAAAAAGAAAGATTTTTTTATCTTTCCAGATATAGTTTTTAGCAGGAAGGATTTAAGAAAAAAAAATAAAAAGGAAAATGATGTATTAGGTATTTCTACTTATACTGGTTATACAAAGGAACTTATTAAATATAATTATGATTATACTAAAATGATGTGCGGTATTGTTAATAAATATTTATTAGAAAAACGTAATGGTAAGGTAAAATTATTTGTATTTGATAGTGGTTATAATTCAGACTACCCTACTTCACATAGAATTTATGATAGTGTAAAAGATAAAAAAAGAATTGAGATTATTGATTTTAGTGGGAATATTTACGATTTTATGGATGAGTTTTATAAATGTTCAGTAATGATAGGTACGAGATTTCATTCTATTGTGCTGGCTCTATTATGTAATACGCCAATTCTTCCAGTTATTTATTCAAATAAAACGAGAAATTTGCTATCTGATTTGAATTACCAAGGTGAGATAATTAAAATTCAAAACTGTAGAGATGTGAATATTAATAGAGTTACTAATTCTATTATTAATGGTATTGGCTTATTAGATTCTATTGATAATAAAATACTGGAAGATTCAGAGGGGCATTTAAATATACTATATAGGTATATTATAAAAAATGTTGAAACAGTGGATAAGAAATGAATATAAAAATAATTGGGGAAAAGTTAGAAATAATAAAAAATATATTTATATATGAAATTATTTATATTTTTTCGGATATGTTAATAAAAGCAATTGCTTTTATCTCTATGCCATTCTTTTTAAATAAAATGAATCCAGATGAATTTGGATTATTTAACTTATACACTACATATATTGGCATCTTGGCTGTATTTATTGGTTTGAATGTATCTAATGCTATCGTAAGATACAAGGTAGAAAAAATAGATAAGAAGAAATATTTAGCAACTCCTATCTGGATTATTATTTTAAATGCAACAGTTTTATCTGGTGTTTTTTATATTTTCAGTAATTTTTTTCATTTTATTGAAATAAAAAAAGAAGTTATAATTGTGATCTTAATTAGTACTGTGTTCAGTTGCTTTATTCATGTCGGTCTTGAAATAATTCGCTCTGAAAAAAATGCAATATTATATGGTTTTGTTAGTGTTTTGCATAGTATTTTCTCTATAGGTCTTGGTTTAATATTTATTTATAAAATGGAGGATGACTTAGGTTTTTGGAGATTAGTGTCAATTTTTATTTCTAGTATATTGGTTGGAGGAGCTCTGGTTTTACGCATTGTAAATAAATATGGAATCAAAGGTAATATAAAAACAGCTAGATATTTACTTTCATATTCAATGCCTTTAATACCATATACATTTTCTACAATAATTTTATCACAAGTTAATATATTGTTTTTGTCAAAAGTAAGTTTATCCCAAGTTGGCGTTTATAGTTTTGCTTCAAATATAGGAATGATTGTATCTATTATAGCAATTGCTCTTAATCGTTCATTACAACCTAATTTATTTGAGGCATTACGAGATAATAGGAATTATAAAAATCATCTAAAACGAAATATTGGAATATTCTATTTTTTCTATATTACTTTTATAATTAGTACAGATCTTTTAATTTTTATATTTGGAAATAAATCGTACTTAGGGGCCGTAAATGTTGTACCAATTTTAATATTGGCTTATGGATACTTTTTTCTATATTCATTATTTATTAATTTTATGTACTATTATAAAAAGAATTTCAAGATATCATTATTTTCAATTTTAAGTGCAGGAATTGCTATTTTATCAAATTGGATATTAGTTAATCCTTTTGGATATATTGGAGCAGCATTAGCAACTTTAGTAGCTTATTTTTCATTATTTGCTTTCAGTTTTATTTATGTAACAAAAAAGCTAAATATTACTGTATTTAGTATAAAAACAATAATCTTATTACAATTACTACTTATCTTTCCAGTAATAATCAAAATATTTATTTAATCAATTTGTCCTTAAATTTATTATTGTTTCACATTGGATGTTCCAAAATTATGGAATTAAGTAGTGAAACTTTTTATTAATTGTTTTGAACTGATTTTATTACGATTATAAAATCAATATAAAATATGTATTTAATCTATATGAACCTGGAAGGAGATACGTATGAACTTAATATTATTATCTGGTGGGTCTGGTAAACGACTTTGGCCATTATCCAATGATTCTAGGTCAAAGCAATTCTTGAAGGTTCTGGAAAATGACGGTTTTTTGGAATCTATGGTTCAAAGAGTCTGGAGGCAGTTAGAAAAATTACATTTAAATAAATCAACTATAATAGCAACTAGTAAATCACAGTTGGATATGATCCATAGTCAATTAGGAAATGATATCCCATTAATCATTGAACCTGAACGTCGTGATACATTTCCTGCTATTGCTTTAGCAGCTACTTATCTTTATTCTGTAAAGGGAAGTAGTTTAAATGAAGTAGTTGGTGTTTTACCAGTTGACCCTTATGTAGATATTAGCTTTTTTGAAAGAATAAAAGATTTAGAGGGTGCATTAAATACTTCCGATGCTGACCTAGCATTAATGGGAGTAAACCCAACGTTCCCATCAGAAAAGTATGGTTATATAGTTCCGATACAAAATAATAATAATGATTATATTCAAGTAAGTCACTTTAAAGAAAAGCCATCAGAAACAGAAGCCAGAGGATTAATGAAAGAAAATGCTTTATGGAATTGTGGAGTGTTTGCTTTTAAACTTGAGTATATAATTTCTTTATTAGAGGCTAAAGGTTTACCAATTCAATATGAGGAGTTGGCGATGCAGTATCAAAATCTTGAAAAAATCAGCTTTGATTATGCAGTAGTTGAGAAGGCAGAAAAAATTGTTGCTCTTCCATATAGTGGGAGTTGGAAAGACCTTGGTACATGGAATACGTTAACAGAAGAAATGGGTACAAATCAAATTGGTAAAGGTACTATTAGTGACGACTCCACAAATACTCATTTAGTCAATGAATTAGATATTCCAGTCACAGTGTTAGGAATTAAGGATGCTGTCGTTGCAGTAAGCCCAGATGGAATATTGGTAACTGATAAGGTAGCAAGTCCAAGAATTAAAGAAGTTTTAAAAGGCTTTGAACAACGTCCGATGTATGAAGAAAGACGTTGGGGTTGGTATAGAGTTCTTGACCATACGAAGTTTGAAGAAGGAAATGAAGTCCTGACAAAGAGAATTGGTGTTGAAGCAGGGAAGAATTTAAGTTATCAGAAACATTATGCAAGAAGTGAAGTTTGGACAATCATTAAAGGTGAAGGTGAACTTGCTTTAAACGATGAAATCCGTGTGGTAAAGCCAGGTGATGTTTTAATCATTCCAGTTGAAGCAAAACATGGTATTAAAGCAACAACTGATTTAGAATTTGTTGAAGTACAAACTGGATCTCAATTAATTGAAGAAGATATTGTACGTATATTTATGACGTGGGATGAAGTAGAAGAACATTGTAAATCTGTCGTAAAATAATTATTTTATATACCCGTTTAGCTTAAAAGGCTAGGCGGGTATTTTTGTTTTTATTTTTTTCAAAAAAATTTTGTTGGAGGCTAATATGAACTGGAATGCAACATACCGAAGATGGACTAATGACTCTTCATTAAATAATGAAATGAAAAAAGAATTAGAAGGATTGAAAGGTAATGAAAAGGCTTTAGAAGATGCTTTCTATAAAAATTTAGAATTTGGCACGGGTGGAATGCGTGGAGAAATTGGTCCTGGTACAAATCGTATAAACATATATACAATAAGAAAAGCAACAGAAGGATTAGCTCGTTATGTTGTGGAATTTGGTGAAGAAGCAAAAAAACGTGGTGTAGTTATTGCTTATGACTCAAGGCACAAATCTTCTGAATTCGCACTGGAAGTAGCTAGTGTATTAGGAAGGCATAGTATTCAATCATATGTGTTTGACGAGCTTCGCCCCACACCGGAATTATCTTTTGCCGTTCGCTATTTAAATGCTTTTGCGGGAATTGTATTAACAGCAAGTCACAATCCTTCTGAGTATAATGGCTACAAAGTTTATGATGAAGATGGTTGTCAGCTAACTCCTGCTACTGCAAATGAAGTCATAGAAAAGTTAAATCAAGTTAAAGATGAACTTGCTGTTGAAGTTGCTAGTATTGAAAAGTTGAAAGAAACAGGTTTACTCCAAATGATAGGTCGATCAATAGATGAAGCATATTTGGAACATTTAAAGATTCTTCAATTGAATCGTAGTGTTGTTAAAGAAATGGCAGAAGAATTAAAAATTGTATTTACACCATTACACGGAACGTCCAATAAGCCTATACGAGCAGGATTGAATGCATACGGTTTTAAAAAAGTGATAATAGTAAAGGAACAGGAGCAACCTGATCCAAATTTTTCTGAGTTAACCGGGGACGGTTCCGATTCAACTTTTCTCATTTTGTGAAAAGTAGAATTGTATTAAAGCAAAATCAATTTAAATAGAATCATGAAACCAATCGGCTACTGCCATCTTATTTACCACTGAAAGCCACGAATTTTACCAAGCGTCGCCAACGAATGTACCAATGACCAAAGAACCTTACCGATTGCAACTTGTAGGGTTCTTTGATTCTTATAAGACTCTTTTCAACTGACTATGAAATATTTTGTAATTTTCAAAAATTTATGGTAGATTAATGTATAATAATTAGTATCATCCTCTAAGTTCCCTCTATCGTTTAATCGATTCCTTTCGTTTTACTTCCTTTTCAAATTTCAACCTTATACCGCACTCATCAAAATTCACGCGCACGCGAAAGTCATTCTACTCCCATAGACACCCCCTGCAAATGATCAATCCTACTCTTTTCTTCATTTAACATTTCCTTTCTTGAAATTTGTCTCTGAAAATATGAAAAATACATAATGAATCGGAGGACTGTCTCGTCATGTCTTATAAAGTAACAAGTATTGGTCTGAAAGGGCTGGAAGGCTACCGTGTGCAAGTGCAGGTCCAGGTGGTTGAAGGGATGGAGTCGATTGTGGTGGTCGGGCTGCCGGATGCTTCGGTGAAGGAATCGAGGGAGAGGGTATCGGCCGCCTTGAGGAGTTTGGGCTTTTCACTTGTGGATATGAAAGTGGTGATTAACTTATCCCCGGCAGAGCAGAAGAAAAACGGTCCGTTGTTTGATCTGGCGATTGCGATCGGAGTGCTGAAAAGCGGCAATTTCCTGAAGGAGGAGATACCGGTGTAAACGCTAGAATAAAGTTGACACTTTTTGCTCGATAGGATTTTACACTTTTGCTCAATCAACCTACTACTTTAGTAAAATAGATCATGACGTTATTTTACTGGAGGTTAGGGTTTTGGAGGAGAAGTTAGTGTTATATATTAAGATTCAGGAATTACATAAGAGAAAGTTTAAAGTAGCACAAATCGCTAAGGAGCTTAAGATCTCGAGACCGACTGTCTATAAGTATTTAGAAATGACATTCGATGAAGCAAAGGCCTATACTGAACAGCCCTTGGGCAAGAAGAAAAAACTAGATCACTATAAGGACTGGATACTTGCCTGGCTAGAAGAGTACCCTCACCTAAGCAGTGCTCAAATCCATGATTGGCTTCTAGAGAGATACCCCGACCTAGTAGTCGGCGGAAGTACCGTAAGAACATATGTGAGGGGTATTCGAGAAGTCTATCAGATTCAGAAAAAGGTGATTGTTCGTCAATACGAAGCAGTTCCTGAACAACCTTTGGGTAAACAACTCCAGGTAGACTGGGGAGAAACAAAACAGAAAACAGTGAACAATAAGGAAATCAAACTGTACTTTATTGCCTTTGTACTCGCTAACTCGCGACACAAATATATGGAATGGCAAGCACGTCCATTCACCACAAGAGATGCGATTCGTTGTCACGAGAATGCATTCGAGTTTTATGGAGGACGTACAGAGGAAATTGTCTATGATCAGGATCATTTAATATCGGTAAGTGAAAATGCAGGGCAACTGCTTTTAACAGCTGAATTTCAAAGCTATGTGAACGAGCGTAAATTCAAAGTTCACCTGTGTCGAAGGGCAGACCCAGAATCCAAAGGTATGATTGAAAATGTAGTGAAATACATAAAAGGAAACTTCGCTGACAGTCGTGTGTTTAGAGATATAGAAGATTGGAATGAACGGGCAAGACAGTGGCTCAAGCGTACTGGTAACCATCAGGTTCACCAGACAACGAAAAAAAGACCAGCAGAAGTGTTTCTCCTCGAAAAGCAACACTTACAGCCAGTCTCTTCGTTACTTTCATATGAAAGTACCAATAACCAAAGTATAACAAGAAGTGTCAGCAAGGACAACACCATCCGGTACAAGTCAAACCGTTACTCCGTCCCACTCGGGACTTATCAAAATATGAGTGAGAACCTTGTGTGGATTGAAATCAGGGAAGAAGATCACAACTCTCTAGTCATACGCAAAGAAGCAAATGGTGAAGTAATTGCCGAGCATATGATTAGCTCTGAAAAAGGAAAACTGATTCAAAACCGTCACCATACGCGTGATCGCTCCAATGGTGTGGAAGAGCTTAAGCAACGCCTCATCTCCCACTTTGAAGGTCAGGTTCAGGCAGCTGTATATTTAGATGAGATTAGCCAAAGATACCCGAGGTATCGGAGAGACCAGTTCACGATTATTTATAAGGTCATCCAACAATATCCGGATTTAATTGATATTGTTTTGACCAAGTGCACGACAGAAAAGCTCTACAATGCGAATGACTTTCGCGATATCGCTCATCACCTTGATGCTTTACGAGGTGAGCCGGCTGAGGTTGAAGAAGTACAATCTTTTTACACGAGTCGGCCAAAACATTCTCATATCAAAGCTTCTACCCGTTCTCTAGATGCCTATACTAGCATTTTGGGAGGTAGAGCATGATGAATAAAACTGTAAATGAACTACAAGATCAATTTCGGCAGCTACGCCTAGCAGAGACTGCGGAGGAGCTGCCACAGCTTCTTCGCGAAGCTGAAAAAGCATCATGGACCTACTTAGAATTCTTAGAGTCTATCACTCGATATGAATTAGCCAAACGTGAAGCGAAAAGTCTGGAGAAAAGAATGAAATGGGCACGCTTCCCTTTCGTGAAGTCATTAGATGAGTTTGAGCTGAAAGGACAAAACGTTCTGACAGCTCGTCAGCTTTCTCAACTCCGAGAATTAAGCTGGCTGGAGCAACAGTATAATCTTATTCTTTTAGGTCCTCCCGGCATTGGAAAGACGTATATCGCAATTGGGCTTGGACTTGAGGCTGTTTACAGAGGGTTCAATGTTTATTTCGCTACAATGGGCGAACTTGTGCAGCTTCTAAAATCAGAAGAATATCTGAACAAATCTAAAGTTCAGCTTAAAAGAATTAGAAATGCCGACCTAGTGATCATTGATGATTTGATGTATATGGCCATGGACCAAAGAGAAGCAAACCTATTCTTTCATTTAATTAATCATTTATACGAACGAAGTTCGATTATCCTGACATCAAATAAGAGTCCAGATGAATGGGGCAATTTAATCGGAGATCAAGGCATTACCACAGAGATTTTAGATCGCCTGCTTCATCGTGTGGAAGTGATCCATGGTGGTGAAGAAGAGGAAAGTCACCGGATGAAAAATCGAAAGAGCATTTTTTCAGCAGAAGTGTAAAAAGGAAACGAGCAAAAAGTGTAAAATTCAACTTGACGTCTACAACCGGGGGATGCGGGTTTTATAGGGGCATTGTCACTGGACGGTACGGTTCTTCCCGTTGAAGGGATGATCGCGGCCATCCTTGCTGCAAAGAAGTTGGAGTTGCGAAAGCTTTTTCTACCTTTTGATCCCTCCCTCCCGTCAATGGAGATACCCGGTTTGGAATTGGTGTACATCGAAACGGTCCAGGATGTGCTTGATGTCCTGTCCGGGCAGCAGCTGCTGCCGTTCGCACGGGGAGTTGAGGAGAAAGTGGAGCACCCAATAATAGAACGGAATTTTAATCAAATCATCGGACATGAATTTGCGAAGCAGGCATTGGAGATTGCCGCGAGCGGGGAGCATTTTGTCCTGATGGACGGTCCACCGGGCTGCGGGAAGAGTCTGTTGGCAGAAACGTTCTACTCGATTCTGCCGCCTTTGTCGAAAGAAGCACAGCTCGAAAAGATCAGTCTCTATCAATTGGCCGGTGCGCCGTATACGTCCATTACTCGTCCCCCTTACCGTCATCCCCATCATTCCGCTTCGGCCGTATCGATCATCGGAGGAGGGACGAATCCCAAGCCCGGTGAAGTGTCACTGGCCCACCGAGGCGTCCTGCTCCTTGATGAACTCGGGGAATTCTCAAAAAAGACGCTGGACATGTTAAGGCAGCCACTTGAAAACGAATCGGTTACCATCAGCCGGGCCCACTCCACCGTCAACTATCCTGCGACATTCATCTTTATAGCCGCAATGAACCCCTGCCCCTGTGGATATTACGGCTCAAAGGATCAATACTGTACCTGTTCGGACAAACAGATAAAAACTTATAAGGGCCGGGTATCCGGACCTACTTTGGACCGGATGGATCTCTTGCTTTCCTTGAAACCGGTGAATCTGAAAGATCATGATTTTGTCGGGATCGAGTCGTCGGAAGACATCATGAAACGGGTATGTGCTGCAAGGGAAAGGCAATATCTTCGTTATGGGAGGGAGATTTGCAACGGGAGTGTTCCGTTTGAAGAGCTGATCAATAAGAGCCCGTTAACTGCAGGCCAGCAGAACGAACTCCAGCGATTATGCATCAATCAAGGGCTCAGTAACCGGGTGCAGATCAAAATCATCCGGCTGGCCAGAACCATATCCGATTTAGAGGGGGAGGAGACAATAACCGAAGACGCCCTCACTAAATCCCTGTCCTTGCGAAAGCTTGTCCGGCCATCTCCAGCCTCGTTGACTGGGGAAGGGAATGGGATGGTTTATAAATAAAACGGTAACGGAACGGAGGTGCACCGGTGGCCCGGCAAGCACGGAAAAAGAGTAAAAGCGGAATCTACCATGTGATTATCAGGGGAGCGAATCGACAGGAAATCTTCCATGACGAGGAAGACCGCATCAAGTTCCTTGGTATCCTGCAAAAGGTGAAAACGAAATCAGGGCTGAAAGTGTATGCCTGGTGCTTGATGGGCAACCATGTTCACCTTCTGGTCAAAGAAGGCAGCGAAAGCATCTCGGTCGTGATGAAAAGGATTGGTGTGAGCTATGCCAATTATTATAACTGGAAATACAAAACCACCGGCCATCTCTTTCAGGACCGGTTCAAAAGCGGGAATGTCGAAACCGTCAACTATCTCCTCACCGTGACCAGGTACATCCACCAAAACCCCGTGAAAGCAGGCATCGCCCCGAGCCCTCAAGAGTGGAAGTGGAGCAGCTGCCGGGGGTATTACGGAGATTCTGTTTACCCTCCACACCTTCTTGATCCTGACTACCTATTACATATGTTCTCGCCTAAACGGCACATCGCCCAAGTGAGGTTCAAGGAATTTAATGAGCGAGTCAATCAGGACAAATGTTTGGAAGACCATGATGACTCCTGCCGGAAGCTCAGCGATGATGAAGCAAGAGTAGAGATCAGGAAGTGCCTCGGACCATTGGAAATCCCCCAACTGAAAAGTCTGCCGAAGGAGGAAAGGGATAAAATTTTAAGCAGGGTGAAGCGGATTGAAGGGGTGTCCCAGATGCAGGCGGCGCGGATTCTTGGGATTGCGGCTCATTTTTTGTATAAGGTGAGGGGGTAGAGTGAGAACCGTCCCTACTCAACCCCGGCGCGGACAGATCCTCGATCTACATAGCGGAGTCCTGAACCCTCCCGAAAACTGCGACTCGATTCTAAAAATGGGCTATTGGGAGGAGCATCCTTTAACTGCGGAAATGGAGAGAGGAGTGCTTGATACGGATGTGAGGATGATAAAGGGGTTTGTGAAGTGAAAAGAGCCAAGGGGATTCCTTGGCTCTTTCAGTTCATGTCATCCATTAAATTATTCTAATTCAGAAAAAATCCTATTACCTCCAAACAAATCTGAAGACCAACCCCGCAACCCACTATCCATCCAACCTTTTTAAGGTTTTGTTTTTGAATAAATACTTCTTCTTCGTGTGCTTGGTTATTTTGAGAGACAATCTTGATTGTCTCTTCTTGCTCTGATTTTAGTGCGGTAAGGCTGCCTTGTAGTTCTACAATCTCCTCTTTTAATGTGGATTCAAGCTCCATTGTCTTTTTATCGTATTTGTTCAGTAGAGTTGCAGATGCCTTTTGTAGCTGCTCGTCAAATTGGTGGAATTGTTCAGTCTGTTCTTTTTTTAATGAGTTGACAATATGGGCAGAGTGATCCTTCATATGATTGATTCCATTCTCTTGCTGCGTGAGAATGGAGTCCAATTGTTGAAGAACTTTTTGGTTGTTTTTAAGCAGAAAATTTAACGTTTCTTTAATCTGCTGTTGATCCTTCGCGAGTTCATTTATTCTTCCATCATTGAATTCTAATTTTTCCACAATAGCCTTTTTTGTCTCTTCAATTGAATCTGTATACATCTCTTGATAAGAAGCAAAAGAGGTCTCTAGTTTTTCTTCTACCTCCTTTTTCAGCTTGGCTATAGAACGCCTTGTAGTGGTTCTTACTTCGTCTACGGATTCTTCTAGGACGGAAAGAGTACTGACTCGTTTTAAGATTTTTTCATCCAAACCTTCAATCTTTACTAACGATTCACGTAATTCCCTAATAAAAATATCGTTCATAAGGTCTGCTAATTCTTTTTCAGCCTCTTCCACAATGGATTTATAGAGTGTTGTCATTTACCATCACCAGTTTCTTATAATCTTGTGTGAGTTTTTGTAAATTCATCAAATAATAAAACTTATCTGTCTGACTTTTTTCATCCGAATTGATGTATCCAATATAAAGGGAATATTCTTTATCAAAGGCAGCGGTAATATAGTTTAAAAATTGTTGTGAAAGCTCCAAGTCATCCTTGCTTCTTTTCATGAAGGCTTCTTTCTCGATCACCAAAACCAATCGTTTAAGTTGAACATCTTTTACTTTTTTTTGAATGGATAGTAGTTCATCGTTTAATGAGGATACGTAATTCTTCAGACTTGTCCTTTTTTGATGAAGTCTTTGGGTGTTTGCTTCTATTTCCTCTGATATTGATTGGCTTAACTCACAATTTAGCCCCTCTGTTACTTTTTTTAGACCAATATTGACCTTATTAATTGCTTTCTTCCAATTGCGTTGAAAAAAGTAATCTATAACTTTTCTTTGTAAAAATGAGAGAGTCGTTACAAGCTCTTCTTGTATTCGAACAGATGGAAAAGGGGGGAGGTTTAACGTTGTCCCAGTGTCTTTTAAATCCTCCTGGACATGTTTTATCAACCCGTCATATTGTTTTTGGATAAGTTCAAAATATGAATTGTCAGCATTTAAACCTAATACTTTGGTATAAATGGCGGAAGGTTTACGCTCACCTGTGTCCGTCACCTCTTGATAATGAAGGAGGTTTTGGTTAGCTTCATATTTCCTTAACAACATTTTTAAAACCTTACGTTGTTTATCTAGTACAGCGATTTCTTCTTCTAATTTCTTTATGGCGTATTCTTGATCTTGTATATAGTCGGTAAGCATATCTGCTCTTTTTTTTAAAGAAGCAAGCTCCTGATTGAACATATTCGTTTTGTGTTTAATAGTTTTATTCATCATTTGAAACATTCTGCTTCCTATGATAAGAGAATTAAATTTATGTTCAGTGTTGTTCAGGTCATGGATTAAATCTGTTAATACATTTCTAATAAGACTCTCAGTTTTCCCTTTTATATCCGATTCGGTCTTTTCCCAGGAATCCCCCATATCTACTGGATAAAGTTTTACCTCACCCGGCCAATTAGAAATGGAATGATGTAATTCTTTTTTATACAAATCAATGAACCACTCTGGAGTCACCTGTTGTTCGGCATAAATTTTCTTCTCAGTCGAAGCAGGGGAGACGGCATGGGTTAATACAAGTCGAAATAATTGTGGATTGAGCATCCAGTCTTTAAGAAAATCGGAATCGATACGATCGAAAAAGTTTTCACATCTTGATAATTGATCCGCTCTTTCTACCATCAGAATCAGACTTGCCTTTGGCAGTATTTGATTAATGATCCTGTTCACATGGCGATGCTCTTCCTCCGAACTGCTTTCTATACCTGGTAAATCAATGATGCTTAAGTCAATCGCATCGACCTTGGGATCACGATAGTTAGATGGAAGAAGCACTTCCACCAAATCAATTCCGATTCCTTTTTCCACTTGGTCACGAATGTGTGCTAGTGTTTCCATTAATGCTTCTTCTGAGGATAACATTACCGCGGTATCCTCATATCGGATGTGATAGTCTTCATCTTCGGAAAAAGAGTATTTCATAGCAGTGGAAGTGGAGGACGAACCTCTCTTTCTACCGCCTCTCAAGGCAGTAGATACTGCCTCGACATGCTCTTCTTTCAAACCTATCAATGAAAGAATGAGAGTGGTTTTCCCTACCTGTGATTTCCCAAATAGAGCAATCATCTTATCCGTATTGGCCTCTTCAAATATCCGTTTAAATTGAGTGGTTTTGAAGTCGGCCAAGAAGTCCCGTTTTGCTTCATATGCCCACTCTAACCGGTTTTGATGAAGATCACACCAAGTAGTCGAGATAGTCATCTATGGCACCTCTAACTTCTTTTCGGTAATCCTTCACATCATTTAACGCATGTAGAGCCTGATTCAAACGAAATACTTCACGATCTACATTGGTCGTCTTTCGCAGGGAATGTTCAATTCTTACTTGAACGTAGTCCATCATCTCATTAAATTTGTCTGTGTATGCCCGGAAGTGGTTATCCCGGATGGTGGTAATGAGTTGACTGGCGACATGCTCGTCAGCAAAGCTTTGCTTGCTCATTTGATTTAATATGTTCACGGAAAGGATAGCCAACGATATTCCTCCAAGTATCCCCACAGCAATAGAAGCAGAAGCCTTTGTAACCCCTATCCCTAGAGTGTTTAAGATATCCGGGATTGTATCAATCTGGCCATCGATTACCGCATCCAACCCCAGGACGGCAACGGTCCCTCTGATGATGTTTTGAGGAGCAGGCTTGATGGAAGAGAGCTTCTTCTGTAATTCTGCTTCTTCTTGTTCAGGTAATTGAGAAGCATTGGTCAGTTCATGGTCCACTAAAGACCATTTCATACTCTCCAGAATCAGAACAGGTATTAGTGAAAACACTTGTGTCATTTCTTCTTTTGCCGTTATCTCATAGGAAGATTCGCTGCTGAACAACGCATTTAAATTTTGAATATGGACTGGATCCAATTCATATTCAGAGGCTGTCTCACCATTAGGGAGGGAGTTTATCTTTCCATTACGATTAAACAAGGTCATCTCAAGCTTTAGTCTCTCATTAATCTTTTGGGCCGTTTGGATCGTCACATGATCTTTAGACCACGTCTCTTTAATCAGCTGTTCAAATTCGTATCGGTGCTTATACGGATTCCCAAGATTGGTGAAGAATCTTTTCACCCGATCATTGAAATCTCTTTCACTAATAGAAGAGGAGATGAGAGATACAGCATTGCTTGCATGCGTGTTTAATACCTCCTTGATTAATTTTTCAAATTGCTGGGTAACTTCCTTTCGTTTAGCTTGAAAACCATCCAAGTATTCCTTATGTAAGCTTGGTATTATATCCTGATCTCTGGTTATCCTTACTTTCCTGGATTGAATGTCAACTTCTTCTTCAATACTATCCAGTGTGATCTTCAAGTCTTTCAACTGTTTGTCTAGGTGTTCGAGCTGGTTCATTCTAAAGACTTTGGGAATGGAATTTGATGCCTCTATCCCTGTTACAAGGTCGTTTATCCATTCATTTCCGAAGGTCGACACTTTTCCAGTCTTGATCACGCGGTAATCTTGAGTGGCAGGAATTCGAAAATCCGACATTATCGATTGTCTTAGCTGCTCATTCCCATCCTTACTTTTATCCGAATAAGAAAGGGCGATAATCGGTTTTGCTTCTTTAAAATCGATGAGCATCTCTTGGAGGAAGTCCTTATTTTCTTTATTAGCAGCTGCTGTTTCATTAAGAACAAATACAAAGGTAGAGGACATCTTTAAAGAATGGCGCATAAACTCCTGCCAAGTCTCCGTCTCTTTGTCCCCTTCAAACCCGGGAAGGACAGCAATGGACTTGTATTCATTTCTAAAATACTTATAGGGTACGTGAAGTTCAAGCCACACATCGCTCAAGCCCGGGTGAAAAGCTTTGTGATGGAATTCTTCTACGGTAATCTGACGGTCCTGAATCCCAAGTTCATTTGTTCCATCTTCTTTCTTTAATTCACGGACGAAACAAGTGAAGTCCTGCCAATCTGCTTTTTCCGTGATTAGAATGGGGATCTTTTCTCCCCGGCCAGGATTCTCTGGAAGGTATGCATCTGGAATATCATACATTCTTTTGACGATGGTGGATTTCCCAACTCCCTGCAGCCCTGTCATACTAATGATTTGTCTATTAAAAAATGATTCAGCCAATATCATCTTTTTGTAAAAGTTCTTCATGGGCTCTTCTAGCTCCACATCTTTATCCAATGTTTTAATAGAAGAATAAAGATTTTTCAGCTTCCGGTTCAATTCATTGATCATTAATTCTGGTGTCATGGGCAATTCTTTTAATGCAGTCATATGTATCTCCTTTTATTGGCTATTACTTTTTTTAGAGTTTTTTACAATAAATATATAATTAAACAAATTATAACATCCATGCGTCTGTTTTTGTCATATTGGGTCGGGATTTGTAGGTGTGAAAGAAGCTTAAGGGTTCCAGAGGAAAGTTGAATGGTAAAAAGGGTGACGATAAAAAGGTGACAGGCACCATCCATTTTCTGGATGGTGCCTGTCACCTTTTTACAAAAACATATTTTTACATATTTTGCACTTTTTGCGGATTTTTCGCCTTGGATATGATACTTTTGTATCAAAACACTTAATTAGTTCTTTGGAGGGTGTAAGTCTATTGGCACAGGTATTGGATTCAGAAAAAGAGGTTGTACAAAATTATTCTGATATTGATGAAATGGAAGAGAACCTATTTATCGAATTTCAGAATATCGTTCATCAATTGAGTCATGAAATTACTGACAACGTCATGGCGAAGGTCGTATCAACACCATTGGACGAAATTTATAAAAAATATGAATCGCACTTCCCGAAGCTGGAGGTTTCAACAAATAAGATTCATGAGGTCTCGGAGCAGCTGCAAGAAACTAAAAAAGACTTATATGACAATATTTCTAACATCATTTCTGAAGTGAGCAACAAGGCAATAAGAGAAACAGTGTTTACGAGATTAGAAACAATAAAAGAAGGATATGAAAATCAGCTCCCCCTGATTGATAAAAATTCAACCAAACTAAGTGGTTTAATCAGTGAAATTGAAAATGTTAAAAATGACCTATATAAAAGTACCAACTCCATCATCAGTGAAGTGAGCAGTGAAGTATTAAAACAAGATGTGCTGTTGAAATTCGACGAACTCTTTAAACAACATGAAATTCAATTACCTAAAATCAAGGAAACATCTAATCAAATTGATGAATTGCTCATTAAGATCGAAGAAGCAAGGAAGCATTTATATACCAATATCACCAACGTTTATAACATGATGTCCAATCGCATGATCGACACGGTTAACGAAAAATTGAATACGATTTACGTGAGCTATAGCACGAAGGTTGAAGAAATTGAACGAGAGAACAAGATTTTGAAGACTACCATTGATGACCTGAATACTACGAAGGAAGAACTGAATGTGACTATTAATACCCTAAACGATGACATAAGGGATTTGAGACAAGAGGTAAGATCATTAAAAGGACAATCGAACAGTACCAAAACAATTATTGAAGAGAAATTTGATCATTTCAAGAAGGTATTGATTGGTGTCGGAGTGGTGGTTGTCGCGATATCCTTGTTTTTTTAATCCTATTTTACAAATGGAAAGGGGGGAATGGACGTGTTTAAGGATTCCGCTGCCAAATCTATCAAGACTGTTATAGCCAATAAGAACAGGCAAGTCATGAAAAATAGAATGAGAAACCATTTTCAACGTCTGCAAAGTGACATCAATCAAATATTAGATGACATTAACTTTGAAACAGGGAATGAAAATGCAAAGCTTGTACATCCGATCATTGATGAATTAAAGGCGTTAAACTTTAAAATGATTCAATTAACGGAAGGTCTTGATAAAACCTTTGAATTGTTTGTTGTAGGAATGGGGAATTACGGAAAATCCACTTTAATCAACGCTTTACTCGAACAGGAAGTAGCGGATATGGATGTAAGGCCAAAAACCTGGAAAGTGGATGTGTATGACGCGACGCTCTCTGATGATACGTGCTTGATCGTTTATCGCGATGGCGGATCGGAGCATAGGTCCCTTGAGGAGACGAAAATCTTCCTTGAAGAAGAAGAGAATAAGACGAAACGCAGTAGACAATTAGTGAAATCAGAATTGAAAAAGGTTTTGTCGGAATTGAAGACGAAAGAAGCGGTAAAGGAAACGGAAGAATATCTAAAGAAAGAGTTTTTATATCAATCAGATGTGGTGGAAGTAAGGTGGCCGATCAACCCCACTTATTTATCCAAAAGGTTTATGGTGGTCGATACTCCTGGTCTGGTCCAGGAAAATCTATCTGGAGATACGATTGTCAGTGTCCAAAAATATTATCATCAAGCTGACGGCGTGATCTGGATATTGGATGCAACGAAATTAGCGTCCAAAAAGTCCAAAGATATGGTTAACGAATTAGAGAAGTCTTTGAGCAAGATCGGTGGAAAAACAGACAATATCATAGCTGTTTTGAACCGGATCGATTTAGTTCGAAAAAATGGCGGTGAAGAAGCGGAACAAAAGGTACTCGACGAGGCGAATAAACATTTCGGCAAGTACTTTGAAAATTTTATATGCATTTCAGCCAAACAGGCTTTTAACGGGATCATGAAACGGGACAAGCAGCAAAGAAGTGAAAGCGGGATCGATTCATTAATCAATGCGGTTGATGCCAACTTCTACGAAAATGCCCAGAAGGTGCAATTACAGAGTCGA
This sequence comes from Falsibacillus albus, assembly GCF_003668575.1. NCBI lineage: Bacteria > Bacillati > Bacillota > Bacilli > Caryophanales > Bacillaceae > Falsibacillus > Falsibacillus albus. Next base: position 94,490 of record NZ_RCVZ01000008.1, read on the forward strand.
GAACTGAGTTATAAACAAATTATCCGTGAGGTTACAGAGGATTCTTACATAATAAAAGCTTACATGCAGAGATTGAGAAAAGAACAAGAAGAGTACATAGAAAGAAAAGAATCCATTATCAATAGGTTCAATAGGATCGGCCAAAATTACAAATCGGAATTCGAAAATATTACATCTTCATTTCTTGATAGTGTCGAAATTCGAGTGAACAATCATGCGCAAGTTTTATTTGATTTTGAAACAGATCGAGAGAGAGAGGAGTATATAAAAGATTATCTATTTTGTCTTGATGAATTCCAGACAAAGTTGGAAAAGTTCCATAAATTTTGGCTGGAGGAGATCGTAACCTCGATGAACCAACTAGCAGCAGAGACTGTCTTTACGGAATATAAACATATAGATCCCGAGGCCATTAATAAAATGTTTAAAGAAATAAACATGATGTCAAAAAATAATATTTCATACAGTCTCGACTCAGCAGATATTCAAACGGAAAATCTAAGTTTGGCTTCCGGGGCAGGGATTGCGGCCATCGGCGGCTTGATTTTTGGACCGTTTGGATTACTGTTGGCTGGTATAACAAGTTTCTTGGGGGTTAATAAAGGAATTGCGAAATTATTTAAAAGCGGCAATTTAAAAAGGAAATTAAATGAGACTATACAACGTCATGTGAAGGATATCAAAAAATCAATTCTTGATGATCTGGAATGCAAAAATAAAGAAGCTAAAGGAAACGTATTAAATGAGTTCATCCAGTCTTTCCAGATGCTTCACGGTCCTTATGAGTCAAGTTTGAAAATAGAAAAGTCTCTTAATGATCTTTATAAAGCCGTTGAAAGACCCATTATTTATCCAGACATTAAGTCGTTGATCGTTTACGAGAATAAGAAAATATTAGCATAATGAGGTGGATTAAATGAGCGATTTTCAGAAGTTATTAAAGGCAAAAGTATCAATGGATCATTCCCCATTAAAAAAGTTACAAAAAAGTGCGGTAGCTGCTCCAGTGATTATTGATCACAAATTGTTTAACGATGAGTCCAGAAAAATGGATAAGTTAATCGAGAACATGGATTCATCGCTAAAAGTCGTCATTATGGGGGAAGTAAAAGCCGGTAAATCAACGTTATTAAACTCGTTTGCCGGCAGAAACATTTCTCCGATGGATATTTCTGAGGCGACAGGTTCCATCATTGAAATCAAGTATCACCCCGAGCCATATGGAAAAATCATCTTAAGGGATTCAATCATAGAAGATAAACCGGACAAAATATTTGATGAGCTGCAAAACAATAATAACAACCAGGAGTTTTTCAAAACATGTGAAGGCATTGAATTTGGTTTTCCGATTTCGAACCTGAAAGATTTCACATTGGTAGATACTCCCGGATTGGAAACCATCACAGAGGATAATTCCAATCGTACAAAAGAATACATAGCTAAAACCGATGTTGTGATTTGGGTCTTTAATGGTCATCATCTAGGTCAGGCGGATGTCGAAGAGGCATTGATCGAAGTGAATCGTTTCGGCAAACCGATCATTGCGGTCATAAATCGGATCGATGAAATCGATGAGGATCCGGAGGTCTTGATTGATTATTTAGATGATGAAATCGGGATGTTTGTGGAAGAGATTATAGCCGTTTCTGCTTTCAAAGCAAACAATGCGGTCCTGTCAGGCGACGACAGTTTATTAACTGAATCCGGCTTCCAATCATTGCTTGAATATATAGGCGATAATATAAGTTCTAATTCGGAACAAGTAAAAAAAGATGTCGTCATCAACTCGGCGCAGGTCTTATTGAATCGTGATCTTCTCATTCATGAAGAATATATCAAAACGATTGAATTTTTACAGGCGCAAATGGAAGAAATAAAAAATAAAGTGAAAATGTCCAGCTCCAGAATTCATGATAATGTACTATACCAGTTTGAAAATTGGTACCAAAATGAATTTCTATCAGATGAAGCGGAAGAGCTGAAAAATATAATAAAACAATCCGGTTATTTCCAATTAAAGAATGATAAGAAAGAAGTAGAGTGTAAGCTTCAATCCATTTTCTCTGAAGAAAATATAAATAACAAATTAAGTGAGAGAATTAAGGATATGGATAAAACCTATATCAATGAATGGAAAGTAGCCGTCGATAAGATAAAACGGGAAATCCAAGTCGAAATAAATGATTTCAAAATTGAAGCTGAAAAAGAACTGGAATTAAAACTTAAACACAACAATAAGTTAAATGATGGAGATTCGGACTTTCTAAGCGGGGCATCGAAGGGAGCTTTGTTAGGGGGAGCAACGGGTGCAGCATCGGCGTTTTATGCTGCCGCATTGGGTCCGGCAGCGGCAACGGTAACAGCCGGGATGGCGCTCTCTGCCTTTATGCCGCCGATGTTACTAATCGGTGGAACAATCGGAGTCGTCTCAGCAGCATTGAAGTTTAAATCCGAAAAAAGCATGGCGGAAAAAAATATTGATGACATTTTCAAAAATGCAAAACAACAATTTAAAAAAGAGTTGTTCAATTCGATAAGTGAGAAATATGTGAAGCAAGATGAACAAATTTTAGAAAAAATCGATGCTTTGCTGATTAACTCTTTTGCCAATGGTGTCAGCACGGCTCAAATAGTATTCTTGAAGATGAAATTGGAAAAATATCTTTTTGAAGTAAAAAAGCATATCGAAGAGCTTAAATTGATTGAAGTATAAAGGATTTCTATACAATACTTTGATGACTTATGCAGCGTGCTCATCACCAAAACGGTGGTGGGCTTTTTTATTTGCTCAACTTCAAATAGATGAGTTAACTGGAGGGGCTATTGGACAACATCATAAAGGAATTAAAATTTAAATATTCTTTTAATTCAAAAAGTTTTGTGATATTATTTTAATTAATTACAGTATCACTTAACTTTATTACAGGTATATGAAAATTAATGCTGTAAGAATGTAAAGGAGTTCAGTATGGATGAAATTTATGGAATGATAAAAGATTTACGGTTAAAGAATGGACTTACGTTGAAACAACTAAGCGAGAAGACAGAGCTGTCTGTTAGTTTTCTTTCTCAAGTAGAAAGAGGGACTTCATCGCTGGCAATCACTTCATTGAAGAAAATTGCGGATGCCTTGGGTGTAAAAATCACCGAGTTTTTTGAAAGTGAAAGCAATCCAAATTACATGGTAAAGGCAAGTGAGCATAAGCCGTTTAAGATAGAACGGTCAGAGTTTACCTATACACGATTGAGCGGAGATTTTATGTCGAGGAGCATCGAGCCGCTGCTTGTCACGCTTTCACCAAATCAAAAACAGACTCAAGATTATAGCCATCCAGGGGAAGAGTTTTATTATGTACTGAAAGGTGGGGCTGTCTTTAACATCGATGGAACGGATTATTTTATGAGGCAGGGGGATTCCATTCATTTTCCGTCCAGCTGCCAGCATAATATTGAAAACCCATTCGCTGAAGAAACAGTTTTATTGTGTGTGCTAACGCCAGTCATTTTTTGATTGGGTGTAATAAACAAAGGCTCTTTTCTCAAACTTTGTTGTTTTAACAACTAAAATACAATCTGTATGAAAACAGCCTAAACAAAAGAGTTGAAAGGTGGATGAGAATGCGAGTAGCAACTGATATTGGCGGTACTTTTACTGATTTGGTTTATGTGGATGGCAATGGAGAAATTGGTGTAGCGAAAAGTCATACGACACCTCCTCGATTCGAGCAAGGTGTCATGGATGTAATTGAAAAAAGTGGAATCGATCCAAGTGCCATTCAAACATTCATTCATGGCACGACAGTCATCATCAATGCATTGACAGAAAGAAAAGGTGTGAAAACAGGGTTGATCACGACCAAAGGTTTTCGGGATGTTCTTGAAATAGCTCGAGGAAATCGCCCTGATTTATTTAATGTTCGTTATCAAAAGCCCGTTCCATTTGTTGAACGTTACTTGAGGCATGAAGTTGAGGAACGGCTAAATTACAAAGGGGAAGTTCTGACCGAGTTGAATATGGAACAAGTGAAAGAGGTTGTATCCATCTTTAAAAAGGAAAAGGTTGAAGCCATAGCTGTTTCATACTTGCATTCTTACATAAATCCGCGTCACGAAATTGAAACAGTGGAATTGATTAAAGAGCTTTGGCCCGAAATTGCCGTGACTGCTTCGCATGAGGTTACAAAGGAGTGGAGGGAATATGAGCGGACAAATACGACTGTCCTAAATTCATATGTTAAACCGATTGCTGCTTCTTATGTAAACCGCCTTCAGTCGAAATTGTCAGAAGGAAAAGCATACAGCCACAACTATATCATGCAATCCAATGGTGGTACGACGACCTTCGATAGTGCAAAGGAAACCCCGATTAATATGGTGGAATCCGGTCCGGTTGCCGGTATTTATGGAGCGGCGGTTCTTGGGGAATTACTGGGTGAAGAGAATATCATCGCCTTTGATATTGGGGGGACTACCGCTAAATGCTCGCTCATCAATAATGGAGAAGTGAAGGTCTCGACCGACTACTTTATTGAGAAAGATGAACGCAATGCCGGTTATCCCATTAAAGTCCCTGTAGTTGATATTGTGGAGATCGGGAATGGCGGCGGCTCCATCGCTTGGATTGATGAAGCCGGGTCATTGAAGGTTGGTCCGCAATCTGCAGGTGCACTTCCGGGACCTGTGGCATATGGATTAGGAGGGACAGAGCCGACGACGACCGATGCTAATTTAATCACAGGCAGGTTGTCCCCGGATAACTTTGACTACAATGTAAATTTGGATCTGGTGAAGGATGCCATCAAGAAAAAGGTTTCCGATCAGTATGACTTAACGGTTGAAGAAGGGGCACTTGGAATCATTCGAATTGCCAATTCCAATATGCTCAATGCTCTAAAGTTAATATCTGTTCGTAAAGGACATAATCCAAGAGATTTTGTATTGGTTGCTTTCGGCGGGGGAGGCTCCATGCATGCATTAGCTTTGGCAAAGGATCTGGGAGTGAAGAAGGTCATTGTTCCTGTTGCCTCGTCTGTCTTCTCGGCCTGGGGAATGTTGATGACAGATTTAAGACATGATTATATTCAAACTTTTATCAAGAGGCTGATGAATGTTGACATTGCTGAATTAAATAATGAATGGCGGACACTTGAGACAAACGCATATGAACAGTTTGACAACGAAGGACTTGAAGAAGGCAAGGTTTTGTTTACCCGTTTTGCGGACATGAGGTATCTGGGTCAGGAACATGCTGTCAAGGTTCCTGTACCGAACGGGGAATGGACAGAAGAGAGCATTACTGAAATCACTGAACGATTCCATCAACTTCATGAGAAGAATTTCACATTTAAATTAGAGGAAACCCCTGTAGAAATTGTCAACCTGCATTTAACATCATTCGGACAGGTGAAAAAGCCTGAATTGAAAAAGCTTGTTGGACTGACTGGATCGATTGAAGAAGCGATTAAAGAAGCTCGTCTAGTATACTACGAAAATGAGGGCTGGTTAACTACTAAGATTTACAAGCGAAGCTTACTGCCTCCTGGCGTTCAACTAGAAGGGCCGGCCATCATCGAAGAACCATCCGCATCGACTGTCATTTATCCCGATCAGACATTAACTGTAGACGAATATGGAAATTTACTAATTGATACAGGGGTGGAATAAGAGATGGAACAGCTTAAAACAAAGATTGATCCATTTACGTTGGAAATTGTGAAAGATTCATTGATTGCCATAGGGGATGAGATGTTCATAGCTCTTGCCAGAACATCCATGAGCCCGATCATTTATGAAGTATTGGATTATGCAAGCGGGTTGATGGATTCAAAAGGGCAATTGTTGACCCAAGGGAATGGTGTAACTGGGTTCATCGGGATGCTTTCGTTTATGGTGAAAGAAACTCTTAAGAAATTTGGGGCTGAAGATTTGAAGCCGGGTGACATTATCATTATCAATGATCCTTATGGCGGAGGCGGATCGCATCTGTCGGACGTAGGGTTGGTCATGCCGATTTTTCACGAAGGGGAGCTTATCGCGTTTTCAGCTAATAAAGCGCATTGGACAGAGGTTGGCGGGAAGGACCCAGGTTCATTCAGTAATGATGCGACAGAAATTTTCCAGGAGGGACTTCAATTTCCATGCCTGAAACTATTCAATGAGGGGAACGTCAATGAGGCGGTTGTCGATATTATCAGATCCAATGTCCGTTTTCCAGAACTTTCACTGGGGGATATGTGGGCACAAGTGGCCTCATTGAAAACAGGCGAGAAAAGAGTGATGGAATTATGCAGCAAGCATGGGAAGGACGTCGTTAAGAAATCCATTGAGCACCTGTTGAATCATGGGGAGAAAATGGCACGCAGGGAATTGAAAAAGCTCCCGAATGGAACGTATACAGCATCGGATTTCATTGATGATGACGGTTTTGGAAACGGCCCATTTGAAATCAAAGTAAAAGTTACGATAGGAGATGACAAATTCATTGCCGACTTCCGAGGGAGTCATCCTCAAGTGCCTGGACCCATCAACTGTTCCTACACAGCGCTCGTTTCAGCGGTCAGAACCATTTTTCTAGCGGTGACAAACCCTTCGCAGGATGTGAATGATGGTGTGTTCAGAACTTTGGAAGTGATCACAGATGAAAAATCTGTCCTTTCTGCAGAACGTCCGGCACCAGTATCGATTTATTGGGAAAGTATGCTTGCAGGAGCTGATTTAATCTGGAAAGCACTCGCGCCGGTGATACCTGAACGTTTATCAGCGGGACATTTATTATCCGTTTGTGCGGTCGTGTTATCAGGTCTTCATCAAGATACGAAAGAGCCTTTTCTGATTGTTGAACCTTCCGTTGGCGGTTGGGGTGCATCTGAGGGGCAGGACGGAGAGAAGGGGCAATTTTGTATAGGTGATGGAGAAACATACAATGTGCCGATTGAAGTAGCTGAAACCCGTTATGGAGTTATGATTGACGAATACAGTTTGAATACGGATGGGGCCGGGGCTGGTAAGTACATTGGCGGTTCAGGCGTTGTGCGATCTTATCGAGCCTTGACTGATAATCAGATGGCGTCTGTGACGTTTGGAAGAAATAAATTTTTACCGTGGGGATTCAACGGCGGCCATGAAGGATCAGGGAACAAATTTTTTGTCATCAAAGCGAACGGGGAAGAGGACGGCCCTCATGCCATTTATCCACGTTATCCTTTGAACAAAGGGGATGTTGTGAAGCTAGTGACCGCTTCTGGTGGAGGGTATGGAAATCCATATAAACGAAAACCTGAACGAGTTTCCCAAGATGTGAAAAATGGCTACATTTCTATTAAACAAGCAGAGGAAGTCTTTGGTGTAATTGTGAACCCTGAAAACTACACGGTGAAAGGCATAACAAAAGACAGAGAGAATATGGGGGCATAAAATGGACGTTTTAACGATCAATCAAATCAATCCCAGCCAAGAATCGCCAGTTCCTTTACGTACAGTCTTCGAAGAAAAAATAAGGGAAGGCATGGCGGTTTCGATGGGAACCGTTACAATTCCCCCTGGCAAAAGGGTTCCCCTCCAAGGGGTTTCCAATCACATACAGAATGAATATTCCATCATTGTAAAAGGGAGCATTTTAACCGAATGTGGTGGAAAAACATACCGGGTTTCCAGTGGTGATGCAACTTTTATCCGTGCTGGAGAAGAACATATCGCCTATAACGATGGAAAAGAAGATTGTGAAGTCATCTGGATGTTGGTCGGTTAATAGGGAAAGCCTTGGAAACAAGGTTTTTCTCTTGATAATAAATAACTGAAAATTAAGATTTTTTAGGAGGGGAAAATGATTGGAGTCCAAATCAAACAATGATTCTGTTTTTGGAAAAGATCAGGCTTTATCTGCTGTCCCGCGAAATGAAAGACAGCACTGGATGACGCCGGCCATGATTTTCGGCGGATTGGAGTTTACTATTCCGGTGTTAATGGTAGGGGCAACTTTGACAGCGAGCTTTGGAATGTCTCGGATCTTTTGGGTACTGATCGTTTCATTGATTGTTTTTCAATGGCTTGGAAATACGGTTTCAGGATATATCGGCGCTAAAACGGGCCGTTCTTCCTCAGTGATTGCAAGATCAAGCTTTGGAGCGAATCAAGCAAAATTTATAGTAGGGTTGACCATTTTTTTAGTATCGATGGGGTGGTGGGCACTGCAAACTGCAGTAGCCGGTAATGCGATCTCGGCTATGTTTGGAGTGGATTATAAAACGGAATGGATGACTTGGGCCATTATCACAATCGCTGCTGGATTATTGTTCGCACTCCCATCCATTATTGGCTATGCTTCGATGAAATGGACAGACTATATTGCGGTTCCAGCAGGACTTATCTTAATTATTGGCGGGATCTTCTATGCATTGAAAAACACGGGCTGGGACAAAATTTCAACTTGGCACCCTGAGCCGACAATGACTTTCTTGGCAGCTGTTAGTTTAATAATAGGTGTCAATGTATCACAATGGGTAATCGCACCGGATTACACACGGTATGCACAACCAAAGGTGAAAGATAACGTACTGATTCCATTGGGGATTGTGGCTGTGGGTTTCCCACTATTCTATGTGGGTGCCATTATGTCTGTCGGGGTAGGGGATGCTGACATTGTCAATGTTATGCTGAACCTTGGTTTTCCGATTTGGGGGTTCTTCATTCTCTGGTTTGCAACATGGACCAGTCAACTGGTGAACAACTACAGTATGGGTCTTGCACTGGCCAATATGTGCAATGTTAATTCTAATAAAGGGCGGGCACTCTTAACATTGGCAGGCACAATCATCTCCATTGTGATTGCACTTGCCGGCATATTGGATCACTTCATGGATTTCCTCTATATGACAGCACTTATTTATCCCGCTATTGCGGGTGTGATGTTCACAGATTTCTTCTTCATCCGAAAGCAGGAATGGGAAGATCATAAAGGTTGGAACTGGATGGCGACTATGTCATTAGTGGCAGGAACGTTATTAGGCTACCTTACCCAATATGTCCATCCTTTTGGACTGCCAGCTGTTCAATCTCTCCTTGCATCCGGATTTGTTTATTATGCCGCAATGAAAATCAAGGCAAAGCTGGCTCCAGACCATTTCACTGAGTGTATGAAAGATCATGGACGTGATGTTCATAAGAGTAAGGCCGAAATGATTTGATAAAATGATAATGCAGCATGAGAGAGCCTCATGCTGCATTTTTCTTCTAGTGATACAGTTCCACAGAGTAGGCAGATTCCGATATTAGGCAGTACAGAGAGGTAACATCATGCGCAACAAAGGAGCAGGGTTTCCTTGCTATCTTACCACTGATAATAAAATTAATAATAGGAGTCTATAATCCGGGTACAACATTTGCAGATGATGAGTTGCCGGATCCTCAGGATTATACTGTAAAAGTTATTTAGAAAACTAATTCATGAATTCTGGCCGTGTATATATTTAGGGGCATAAATAGCCACTTGTCATATCCCCCAAAAAGGAAAAATGATAAAATTATCCTATAAAAATTTTAGGGGGATTATGGTGTATTGTTCAAATTGTGGGAAGAAAAATGAAGAGAATTCGAAGTTTTGCTTTGCATGCGGTGCAAAGCTTGCGAATCCGGAAAAGCCAATTGGAGGTTTAGAAGGTGACGTTTCGGCTCCTGACAATGATTTATTGGATCGCAGTAAGCAGCATGCAGCAGGTGTTTCCGATGTCAGCGCTGCACCAGACGAAGGGACGAAGAAAGAAGAGATTACAAGAAAGCTTGTTGGGAAAAACTATTCTTATTATGATGCGAAATGGAATAAGCCTAAAAAAAACACCTTCAATGCTGCTGCTTTCTTCTTAAGTGTGTTTTGGCTCGGCTACCGCAAACAGTATAAGATGTTATTAATCATCACTGGTATTTTTCTGGCTTCAGACTTTTTATTATATTTATTTAATTACCAATACCAATCAGCTTTCAGCGATCCCGTTGATCGTGGTATTTCCATTGCAGTTTCCATTGCACTTGGCTGGTCCGGAAACACTTTATATAAACGTTATATCGATAAAAAGGCTAGTAAACTGCTGGCGGCCCAATATCGCCCTGAAGAGTTTGAGAGACGGATTAAAAAGCAAGGCGGGACAAGCTGGCTGGGAGTCGGCTTTACAGCAATTATCTTAGTTATATATAGTATTTTAAGTTCACTCCTATTTCCGACCAACCTTGACTACATCGACTCGGTTAAGAATGGTTCCTTTTACAATTATCCAAACGTAACGATCGAGCAAGGATTCGAGGATTACTTTACCGATGCCGATTGGGAATATGTCTCAAAGGATTCGCCCTACGATGTTGTGCGTTTCACAGGGACGAGCACTCATAATGGTCAAGATTTTGATGTAACTGTAGACTTCATCTTTAATGATGATAATGAATTCACCATACAAAAGATTATCGTGAACGGAAAGGAATTCACCTCGGATCAGGATGTGAATCAGTTTCTTGATGAGGTGTTTTAAGAAGTAAACTACTTAATAGTGGGGAATACATTCAACTACTTTGTGTGCGACATTTTACACAATTATCGATTAACATAAATCTATTATTTATATATTCTTTTAAAAAGTAAAAGCTGTCTTCCGAAAGGTCATTATAATGCCTTTTGGATGACAGCTTCTCATTTGTTCTAAGTAATTTTATTACCTGAATCCTGCTGGGTTGCCATAGTCACAAAAAATTAGTCTTACTTCTTCCTTTTTCTTCATTTCTTTCACTCCTTTTTAATGATTTTTTCATCACAAGAAAATATTACCTTTTATTACAATTAATGTCAACAATATTCTGAATAATTCGACTAGATTTTTAGATTAGGACTGTAATAAAGGTAGACTTCCATTTCTAATGCACGAGCAATGAGCATTGTCTATAGTAATTTCTTCAATCCCATAATTCGAAAAATTGAAAAATAGAACTTTGTCCATTAAGTACGGAGAGGTAGTTCCAGTAAGGAATTTAATAATTTCAAAAGAAGCGATACTGGATATAAATTCACTAATACTGCTATTTGAACTTACTTTAAACCCATTGTTTATTTCTCTGTATCCTTCAGTTGATTTACCTTCTACCCTTTGTAGATAATCGATAATACAATCATATTGGTGGTTGATATTAGGAATGATCACAGGAAATATTTTACCTGTATTCCCTGTGTAACCACCGGAGTATGAAACTGCAATTCCTGTATGGATGCTATATTTTTGTATAATAGTATCCACTTGTTGTTCATCACTTGCAACTACAATGATATCTACATCATCCATTACATTTAGGTCTTCAACACTAGTGATTTTTTTATTGTATATATCTATTTTGTTATTTTCTAATCGTTCCTGGATGAATTTTTTGGCTACTTCAACTTTACTCTTCCCAATGTCTTTCAAAGTAAAAGAACATTGTCTTGTTAAGTTAGTCCGTGAAACGACATCATTATCTACTAATACAAAATTACCTATTCCCACAGTCACTAGTTTTGAAATAATCCCCATTCCAATAGTTCCGCATCCAATAATCCCGACTTTTTTACTCATGATGCTTTTCTGAATATCATATCTGTTCATATCTTTTGTTTCTATCTCCCCCCAAAGAGGTATCAATCTTCCATAGATTTGTTCTATGTCTTTATATTTTTCATTTGCATTCTCTTCTTCATAACCTATATATTTCATACTCGTCAATAATTCTAATATCTCTTCGAATTCAGTTTTTTCATCTTGAGATTCTAGTTTTAAGTTCTCAATTAATTTTTGCCTGGAAATCCCTTGAACTAAATATCTTATCATTTCTAATCCCATATCACTCAATTCATATTTATCCCCATGGTCTCCATCTTTCATCGGCCTTGACAAGATTACTTCTTTATTTGACTCGTTCAGTAAAACCTTGACATATGGCTTAAATCTTATAATCACAATCCCCATCCCCTATCTTCATTAATATACAAAATATTACAATTCAATCATACCAGAGTCCAAGTTTAAAGGATATGAGTAAAAGTTGTGACCATAGGGAACTGCGAAAGGCTGTTATTTTCATCATCGTTTTTCTCATACAATATGCATAGTCCATCATCTGCTCTAACCGCAGCCATCCATCTATAGGATGGCTGTCTACATTTTATTGGTCATCTAATTTTTTAAGAATATAACTATTTTTATTTTCATTGGGCATTCCATGGAATTATTTAGATATATATAGCGTTCAAGGAGTCGAAATCAGACTATTCGGCGAATTCGTGCTTTTTATAGGTATTATAGACTGTTAATAGATAAAGGGTATTTACTCCTGTTTTTCACGAATCATTTCACGTTTGGAATTCAATATTGAGTGTTATTAGTGAAAGTTGTTTATAAAGGGGGGCATGGAGTTGCTTCAAGTAATGAATATTGGAAAGCATTTTAGAAAAAAACAGGAAATGTTTTATGCGGTGAAATCGGTCAACTTGTCAATTGTCCCAGGTGAGATTTATGCATTCCTTGGTCCAAATGGGGCCGGCAAGACCACTACAATCAAAATGATTGCAGGGCTCGTGCGACCGGATGAAGGGGAAATATTGATCGATGGACTTAATATTTCGAATCATAAGAAGCAGCTCAGCCAAATCGGGGCGGTCCTGGAGGGGAGCAGGAATCTGTATTGGAGGATGACACCTCTGGAGAATCTATGCTACTTCGCAGGGTTGAAAGGAATGAAGAAAAAGGATGCAATGGCTTATGGAAAAGAGCTGTTAACACTTTTTGACCTGGGGGACAAAATGAATGTGACTGTTCAGCGGTTAAGCCGTGGAATGCAGCAAAAGGTTGCCGTCTGTGCCGCGATGATTCATCGACCTAAGCTGCTGTTGTTGGATGAGCCGACATTAGGGCTTGATTTCGAAGCTTCTGAGAAGATAAAGGAATTAATTAAACGTATTGCCGATACAGGTGTCAGTATTCTATTGACGACCCATCAACTGGACATTGCACAGGAGCTGGCGGACCGCGTCGGCATCATCCGTCAAGGCTCATTGGTGCTGGAGGGGGATACCGATGAGATCCTTCAGAAGTATTCTAGGAATGAGTATAGCTTCAAGCTTGCGAATCCGCTTCCCCTTACGATTGAAGAACAGTTGATTGATAAAGGAGCTGTCTTCGTGGACAGTCTGTCATTCACAATGGACTTCAGTCAAAAGGCGGAAATCTACGAAGTCATTCACCTTTTGGCGCCGAATCCTCTTGTGAATATTTCACTTGCGGAAGGAAGCTTGACAGAGGTATTTAAAGAAATGATATCAGTTCAATAAAAAGGAGGGATCAATTTGATCTACACGACTTTTTTATCCGAATTTCGTAAAGAATGGATTGAAATGAAGAGGTATCCCCTGGAATGGATTAGTTCAATGATTGTATTGATCATCATTTTTTTCGGAATCTTTTTAGGAGCCAGTTACATCAGCGGGCAGCACATTCATGGGAAGAATTTATCCTATACGATTGTCAGTTTTGCACAATATATTCTTCTGATGGGGCCGATTTACTTAATGGGTCTAGGTATTGTCAGAGAGGCGGAGCATGGGACATTGGAACAGCTGTTTTTAACCCCTGTCGGTCCGGAAACGATATTGATGATCAGGGCGGTTGTTGCGTTCGTTTATCAAATCATATCGATGTTCATCATCTTGGAAGTGATTATGCTCCTCACAGGGCAGCATCTTGAACTGAACATCTTTATTGTCCCACCATTGATCACCACCTATTTGACTTCTATCGGCATCGGATACCTGATCACCAGTGTGGCAATTATATATAAACGTATTTCACAGTTTTTAGATTTGTTTCAATTTGTCCTGCTCTTCTTGGTCATGATTCCTTTTTCAGATTTTAAAGAACCATTCCAGTGGTTATCCATGATCGTTCCTTATGCAGCATCCAGTGGATGGCTGAGAGATGCGATGGTGCAGGGGGAAGTGAGCAATCATGTCTTTATCATCTCAGGAAGTTTTATAAATAGTCTGGTTTGGTTTGCGGCAGGAATCATTGTATTGAGGTTTTCTGTCCGATCTGCCAAAAAGAGAGCCTCTTTGTCCCATTATTAGAAAAGAGTCAGCGGTTTAATTAGCTATGAGACCAGCTTAGAAAAGAACCAAGAAACACAGGAGAAAGAAAAATTAACAATAAAAGGAGATTCATATGAAAGTAGAAGTTGATTTCGTAGCAGAAGAAGTGATGGAAATGCTTCAATCTAGGATTGCAGCTGATTTAAAAGTAAAGATTGAGCATGAGTTAAAGAATGATCTTGCCCTGGATTCTTTGGATATGCTGGACTTGGCCAATGAAGTGGAAACTTCATTCGATGTCATTTTATCCGATGATGCCATCTACGAGGTCAAGACGGTTTTGGATTTAATCCAGATGGTTAAATCCGGATTGGAGGAATGAACGTGTGGAGACCGATGCTTAAGCCATATTTGAAAATTTATAAAGACGGAAACGATGACAAGCTGATTGTGTATGGGCACGCTGAGCAAATATGGGAAATAGAGGGTGCTTCTGTTGTGGATTTGGTCGACCTGCTCCCTCATATTAATGGCATAAATACGATGGAACAAGCAGCCGAGGCGGCTGGAAAGGCACCTGAATTAGTAGAAGAAATCATTTATTATCTGAAAGATCAGGGGATGCTATGGAATCAAGAAGCAGATTGTGCATTCGAAGATCTGGAAATGTCATTAAACGGACATGAAATATTTTTATCAAGATACCTCGACCTACGTCAGGTGAAATCCCTTCAGGAAGTGAAAATAGCCATTGTCGAAAAATGCCCTCAATGGAAATATGATTTGATCGAAGGATTGAAAAAAATTGGAGTTAAGAATATCCAAGAGTTCGACGACATCACTTCCATTACAGGAACCTATCACTTGGCAGTCATCATGGATTCGGGGTTAAATGGGCAGTTATTCATAGAAGCGGAAGAAAGATTCAAAGAAAGTGGGACGCCTTGGATGAAAATTTCTGTCTTCAATGAGGAAATCGGGGTTGGGCCGATCTTTATACCGGATGCTACTGCGTGCTATAAGTGCTATAAACAACGTTTTTTAAGCAACAGGAAGAATCCGGAATATGCAGTCAGATTATTTAACGATTCGGTGAAATCCAGGGTGGATCCCATCGCCAATTCTTATGGGGGAGCAGGACAGTTGATTGGCGGCTACGGATCATTGGAAATCTTGAAATTCTTTACTGGTCTGCCTTGTCAAATTGTCGGAGCGGAATATTCATTAAATGTAATGTCCCTGGAGTGTACCTTATCTCCTGTATGGAAGGTGCCATACTGTACTTCCTGCGTCAGCAGTACGGATAAGGAACCTAAATATATTATGGAAAATTCCTTTGACCTGGCAATGAAAGGGGACTTTCTAGTTGATTGAATTAGAGATGAGGGAACAATCGGAGATGGGGAAGATGCAGAGGCTTGTTGATGGCAAACTGGGGATTATTAGTGAATTGGAACTGCTTCCGAATTATCATGATCTGCCGCAGATTTACCGAGTAAGAGCCTATAGAAATCCCCTTATCGATCGAAATGGCCGTGAAATTTCTCCTGCTGTTTCTGAAGGCTTTGGATTTAAAGAGGAGCTGCTGCCAGCAAAGATGGCAGCCGTAGGTGAAGTTATTGAAAGGTATTGCTCCACTTTTTATAAGAACCACGACATGGTTGTGAGTAGTTATCGGAATATAACCTCAGAGGCGATCAGTCCAGAAAGGATTGCTAGATTCTCGGATAGTCAGTATCAAAGGGAAGGATTTGTGTTTGAAAATGTGAATGAAGATACTGTCATCCCATGGGTCAGAGGAAAATCCTTGGTTGACAAGCGGTCCATTTGGGTCCCTGCCGATTTAGTTTTTTTGGTGCAGAATGAGCATTCCCATCCAATCAGGGATTACACATCAAATGGGCTTGCCTGTGGATCTTCATACTGGCAGGCGGTGTATGCCTCCCTTTGTGAATTGATTGAACGTGACGCATTTTTCCTGACATGGTTGCTGAGGCTCCCTGCTCCGAGGATCAAGTACACGAGTCTAAGGGGCAAGTCGATTCACAAGCTTTTAAAGGTTTATCAAGAGCATGGCTATCGAATCGTCATTAACGAATTGACGACAAACCTGAATGTACCGACCTATCTTGCAACCGCAATATCTGAAACAAAATGGCCGCGTGTAGCCGTGGCTGCGAAGACGTCTTTGAATGCGGAAAAGGCAATCAAGGGGGCACTTGAAGAGTTGGCGGGTGTTATTTCGGGTTTAAGGGATGACCGGGATAGAAGGCCTGAATTCAATCCCGATTATTTAGGATCACATGCTTTTTATTATGCAGATGGGGAACGGACAGAGTTATTGAATTTTTATTTGGAATCAGAGGAAATCGATCTTGCAGTAAATGAGTTTGGGCACTTGACCGGCCATGAAGCCGTGGAAATGATCCGGCGGGAATTCAATAAGGCGCAGATTGATGTGGCTATAGTCGACTTGACCACGGCAGACATCAGGGAAGCGGGCTTATCCGTTACACGCGCCATTGCACCGGAACTGCAATCCCTCTACATAGGGCAACCTTATTTGCAAAGTCGACGGCTTTGGGATTTGGCTGCTAAGTACGGGATCAGGAAAGTAGAAGATCTTAATCTCGAGATCCATCCATTTTCTTAATCGAGATAAGAGAGGTGAATAGATTTGAAGCTTACTAATAGCAAACTTGTGAAAAAACAAGCTGATTTGCACCAGTGGTACCATCAAAACAGTAAAATAACGGGTGCGGATCAATACAGAGGATTGAGCGAATTCTCCATCGTTCCACCCCAGAAAGACTACCGTTTTGCTGAACAATTGAATTTGGATTTTCCGGAAGAATGTAGTGATATTTCCTTGCTGGATAGTATGCTGCAACGAAGAAGTGTAAGAAAATTCAGCGGCGAACCTGTTGGTTTGAGTGCTCTTTCCACACTTCTGTACTACTCACATGGTGTAAAAAACCGAATTGGAAGCTTGCACTCAAGGTCATATGCTTCTGCTGGCGGCAGGTATAGCTCGGAAGTGTATATTCTCGTGAAGAATGTAGAGGGCATGAAACCAGGTGTGTACCATTATGATGGTGTTCAACACAAGTTGGATGTCATTCATCATAACCCAGTGAATGATTCATTTTTAATCAATGAACAAGAGATGGGAAATTATTCTTTCTTGATTTGCATCGGCTCTTATTTCGATGGAATGACTCAGAAATATGGAGAGAGGGGATATCGGTATTGTTTGTTCGATGTAGGACAGATCTGCCAGAATGTATATTTGCTGTCTACTGCCTTAGAAATAGGGTGTTGTGCAATCGGGGGATTCTATGATGATGAATTGAATCGGGCATTGGGGTTGGATGGACATAAGGAAAGTTCCATTCTTGTCATGGCTGTCGGTAGGCAAGGATGACAGATTGGATCATTAAAGGAGGTGATCAAAATGAAATTGGAAATTAAAGAAGTAAAGCCACAAGTGAAGACACAACAAGCCGGTGTTTATGTTTGCTGTACAACAAAAATCCAGAAATAATATATGGGTTGAAAAGGAGGTGGCAGCATGCAATTGAGAATTAAAGAAGTGAAGACTCAAAAGAGAATTCAAAAAGCAGGCATCAAGCTGTGCTGTTCAACAATGGTAAAGAAATAAAATAAATACAGTTTAATAGGAAAAGGAGGTGAGCAGAATGCAATTGAAAATCAAACAAGTGAAGGAAACTAAAGCTGTAAAAAAAGCTGGCGTTTGGCTATGCTGCGATACACAAATCACTAAATAATATAAATTCCCTCAAAGTATTTTAATTAATATAGTCACACATTCAACATGGCTGTTTCATGACGACAGCCATGTTTTTCATACACATAAGGCTGTTTTCGTAAAGAATATTGTTAAAATCCTAATGCCGATTTTAACGTAAAAATAGCTATTTTGAGGTTGAAACTTTGTATAAACAACCCTACCTTATGAGCTAAAGCAACAATGTATGAGAAAAGAGCCAAACATAAAGAGAAAAGGAGTGGAAAACATGACCAGGATTCTAATGGATTTTCCAAATCGACCGGGAATGCATTGTGCCTCAAAATCACTCAGGGATATAGGGGAATTTTATGGCCATGATTTATCAGAGGCAGAGATATTCGGGTTATCAAGTGGACTTGGAGCGGTATATATTAATTTATCTGAACCGATTGCGATTCGTCTCTTTGGGGGCAGGATACTCGATTTGGAAAGCGGGTTCTTCAAAAATATGGACATTCCGTTTAAATGGCGTTTTGGCCCAGTCTTCAGGTGGAATGAAATACGTTCTTATATCGATCGGAATATCCCGGTTATCGTTATAGCTGATTTGAAATATCTGGACTACTATCAAACCAATTCCCTGTTTGGCGGGCATTCCATGGTGATTATTGGTTATGATGACGTCTCGGAGGAAGTTTTCTTGGTGGACGTGAACCAACCGGACATACAACGGTTAAAATTAAGCAGCTTGAAGCGGGCGATGTCTTCATACGCTCCAGGATTCCCTTTTAAAACGAATCAATGGGCCCCGGTTGAACAGTTGCCATTACTACAAAACGCAAGCATGTATGCAAAAGCCATCGAACAGAATGCGTATCATCTGTTGAAAGATTGCAGGGAAACATTTGAAGCGTTTGCAGATGATATTCGAAAGTGGAATAGAATTGAGACGTGGAAATATTTCTCGATCACCCTATATGAAATGATCGAAAGGCGCGGCTCTGGAGGGGCGGCATTCAGGAATCTATATATAGACTTTTTAAGAACTTGGCATCGGAAATATGGAGATGATTATTCTGGATGTGAAGATGTGATCAGCGGGTTTCAAGCCAGTATCGATGGATGGAATGAATTCTCTTCTATTTTGCTTCAAGCAGCGAGAAGGGGAACTTCCTTTAAATTGAACCAAGCTGCAGACCGCTTACATGATATTTATGAGAAAGAGGAAGCTTGTTTTGTGCAATTGAAAGAACTGTTGAAAGCTCCAGCTGTGGGTTAAGGGAGTGGAAGCAAAATTGGTACATATCATATTTTTGATGTTTTTCTTTCTATTGAAATGTTCAGTGACAGTCATTGTCGCTAGTCTTCTTATATTCCTCCATGAGCTTGGCCATGGATTGACAGCGAAAGCAGTGGGTTGGGAGTTGAAAGAAATTCAAATCGGGAGTGGCAAGACTAAAACTTTCATTGATACTGGAGATTTCCAACTGAATATAGGTATCTGGTTCTTCGTATCAGGATGGTGCATATGGGAAGAGCCGATTGGCGATGAGCATGCCATCAAAAGAATCTTGGTCCTGTTAGGGGGGCCGATAGTCACAATCCTCCTTACGCTAGGATTGATGATTGGCGTTGCCAAGATAACCATACTGGATGATTGGCCATGGCTAATCACGATAGGTATTCTCAGCGTCCAATGCTTCTTTTCACTAATTCCAATGAAGTATCCTGGGACAGATCTCGATAGCGACGGAAAACAAATCTATCAGAATATTATCCATGTATTTAAAAATTGATGGTAAAGGCGACACAGTTAGATAAAAACTGTCGCCTTATTATTTTGGACCACCAGAAAACATGATGGAATTCGCATGGAATTTAGTGCAAGGTCAGTTTTAAATCAAAAGCCTCAAGGAGTGGTAATTTCATGAATGTCTTTAAATACATCGTAAAGAATATTTTTTGATTGTTCATCATTCAAAATGTTGAAAACCTGTTCAGCTAAAATGTAATATTCTTTGACACGTATAAAATTTTTAGATTTTTGATAGTTTAATGCTATTTGGAAGTATAGTTCGCCCAGTAAGTACATAAAATGATGCTTCTTATTTAAAATGATTCCTTTTTTGGCAAATTGATTTGATTTTTCATATTCTTTATTCTTCGTAAGGATCCTGGAATAATTATAATAAATCCTGATTGGGATTTTATTATCACTAATTCTAAGGATCAGTGACAATCCATGGATGATTTCTTCAAATATTTCTATAGAAGCAAGAATATCTTTCTCCGCCACGATTATGGCCTTGCTCAATAATATTTCCAATTCCCTTTCAGAATAGTTGTTTTTAGTCGTATATTCCATTCCCAAAGCTTCATCCATAAGTGATAGTGCTTTATCCCTGTCCTCGCCTAAATGAAATTCACAGATTCCTTCATGCCATTTAAAAAATTGTTGTACATGCATACTCGAAGAAAACAATGGATTATACTTTTCATTTTTAATTAATGATCTTACTTGAGTATAATTCCTTTTGCTAACCTCAGAACGTATATTTTCCATCGTTATTTGTATGTAATCATCTCGTTGAGACTCATAATATTCGAAGAAAAAGTTAATGTTTACGCCTAGTCTGCGTGATAGTTTAAAAAGAATATCTGCTGAAATATTTTTATCTCCTTTTTCTACCAAGCTGATATATGCTTGGGAACAAACCCCTTCACATAAACTCTTTTGTGAAATATTTAAGTATTCTCTTAAGTTTTTAATCTTAAATCCTATAGATTCACTAATAAGCAATGACATCACTCCATTATTAAATAGTTCAAATGTAATGGTATAATATAACTATGTTTATGGATATGTAAGGATATTGTCCTTTTATTATAAATTAACTGCAATCATTTTAGAATATCAATACATAGTCAAAAAACATGAAAGTTAAATAATTGATAATCTACTATTAACAATAATTTAATAAAGGGGAATGATATTATTATGAAACATATCAAAGGTTTAGTTTTATCTCTTCTATTAATTGCTGGTACTACAGCACCACTCCATCTTGTTGATCAAACCGTTACTGGATTGGCCAAGTCTATTGGAATACCGATAAACTCTGAAGAAGACATGGGCCCAAGGCATTGATTGAGACTAATAAATATAATGAAAAGGGTGACAGGCACCATCCATTTTCTGGATGGTGCCTGTCACCCTTTATACCATCAAAATCTCCCGGATATCATCTTCGGTCAGCGATGAAAATGAACCATCCTGCTCGATGATTTCCTGGATCATATCCCGTTTTTTATCCTGCAGTTCATTCATTTTTTCTTCGATGGTTCCCCGGGCCACCAACTTGATGACCTGCACCGCATTTGTTTGTCCCATTCTGTGGGCACGGTCCGCTGCCTGCTCCTCGACAGCTGGGTTCCACCACGTATCGTACAGGATGACGGTGTCGGCGCCTGTCAAGTTTAGCCCTGTTCCACCGGCTTTCATGGAAATGAGGAAGAGATCCCGTTCGCCGGCATTGAAGCGATTGCACCTCTCCACCCTATCGGCAGAAGGTGTCTGGCCATCCAAGTAGAAATAGTCTTGTCCTTGTCCGTTCAGCTCTCTTCCGATCAAGCCAAGCATTTTCGTAAATTGTGAGAAAATCAATACCCTGCGGCCAGCATGCTTGGATTCATCGATGATTTGCATCAAGTGCAAGAACTTACCGGATGTACCGGTGTACCCATCGACAAAGAGGGCGGGGTGGCAGCAAATCTGTCGCAGCCTCGTCAATCCAGCGAGGATCTTGATCTTGTTTTTTCGGAGCGTGTCCCGGTCCAGGTGCTTCAGCGTATCATGGCGCAGCTTCGCCAAGTAAGCGGTGTAGAGCTTCTTCTGCTCGGGCAGCAGTTCCACAGAGTCAGCCGATTCCACCTTTTCAGGCAACTCTGCAAGGACGTCCTCTTTCAGCCTTCGCAGCAAAAATGGCCCGATCCGCTTGGCAATCGACTTTCTGGAAAGGTTGCTGTAATTCTTCAATCCCTGGAATAGTTCTGGGAATACGACATGGAAAATGGACCATAGCTCTTCTGAAGAGTTTTCGATCGGCGTTCCAGTGAGGGCGAAGCGGTAGTCGGCCTTGAGCTGTTTCACAGCGCGAGCCGTCTGCGTCCCCGGATTTTTGAATGCCTGTGCTTCATCGAAGAAAACGGTATGGAACGACTGCTTTTCATACCACTTCACGTCGCTTCGAAGCAAAGGATAGGATGTAATGACGACATCGACGTTGGATAGGTCCCGCTGCAGCTTCACCCTTTCTTGCTTCGCTCCGTCGATAACAATCGTTTCGATTTCAGGGGCGAAGTGGGTGAGTTCGCTCAGCCAGTTGTATGTCAGCGAAGATGGGCAGACGATCAGGGCAGGTTTCTTTCCTGCACGGATGCCGCCAAGTTCTGATAAAAGAAAGGCAATGCCCTGAATCGTTTTCCCAAGCCCCATGTCGTCGGCCAATATTCCCCCGAAACCGTAGTAAGCGAGCGTCTTCATCCAGTTGAAACCTTTGATTTGATAGTCCCTGAGAATCGCGGATAAGCTATCCGGAACCGGTAACTCCAAGATCCCAGGGTTTCTTATCGTTTTTAGAAAATCACGGAACGATTCTTCAAAATTGAAAATCTCTGATTCGTCGGCCGTATCAAGCAGCTGCAAGCCACGGGAAAGCGGAAATTCTATGCCATCACTTAGGTCTTGTATCTGTTCAGGAACGGTGCTTAAGAAACGGTTAAGCTCCTGAATTTCCTTTGTTTCAAGGGAGAAAAGAGAGCCGTTGGGGAGGCGGTAATATTTCCGTTTTTCCTCCAATGCCTGGAGCAGTTCGCGTACGTCATTCTCTGCGAAGCCATCCATCTCGAATTTGAACTCCAGCCAGTTGATCCGATCCTTTTGTGCCTTCACCCGGATCCGAGGCTTGGCATTCCCCCTGAAAATTCGATTCCGTACTGCTGTGGTCGCATAAATCTGCGCCATTTTTTGCAGTTTCGGGACGATATACGTCAAAAATTCATACTCGATTTCTTCATTATGAAGAAAGTAGCCGCCGTCCGTCTTCCCGAAGAATTCATCCATCAGGCTGAGGATTTCATCTTCTTTTTCCACATCGCGGATGATCAGCGACTTGGTCGGGAGTTCCCGATTTTCGAGCGGATTGATGACGAGGTTCTCATAATGAAACTCCAGCCCGGCGAGGAGCCTGTTGTTCACCCGGTCCAAATACAGCTTCGCCATCAAGGGTGTCTTCTTTAGCTGTTCGGCAATGTCAGGCGCAATATCGACCCGGCCGAATTTCTTCAGTCCCGGGATGACCTTTTCCATGAAGAATCCGACTTGCTCTTGGGAGATTGGAATCGCATTTGTTCCAGCTTGTGCGGTCAATTTTGCAAGGTATGAAAGCCTTTGGCAATCATCGACTTTCAGCTGATAGACCTTTCCTTCGTAAAGCGCTGTATTGTAGGATTTCAAGACGATCAAACGTGTTAGTCCGTATACATGAAGCTTATAGCTTTTGCCGTTTCCCTTGGAGAATTCGAACCGTAAAGAATGCGTCTCTGGGGAAATTTCCAGTGGATCAAACTGTTCTCCGGCATATACGAGTGAAGTTTGGGCTTGTTCTAAAAGCGGCAGCAGCTCTTCCCAGTAAGAAGGGGAGAGCGTGAGCAGGGATTCTTTATACCTAGTATGCTCATTACGGGCTTTTTCGTCTTCCAGCGCTGAAATGAGCTGCTGAATAATTTCATTATCAATATTTTTAAAACAATGACGGGACGGATTATATGTGAATGTTTCCGAAATTCGCATGGGTTCTAACGTTTGTACGCTCCGTAAAAGCTCTCGTATATCTTTGATGGGGAACCCTTCCATATTCATTCCGATCCCGATCAACTTTTCCGCAGTTTGGAGCTGGCATGTGAAGCCAACCTCAAGAATCTGTCTATCCTCGAAGTGGAGCTGCTCGCCGCTCGTTCGTTTCTGCTTGTCATCAAAGAGTGTCAGCAAGCCTTGCGCAAGATGATCATCGGCATTGTGATCTCTGCCGTGTGCGATTTCAGCAGAAATTGGACTCTTTTTCTGGAGATAATATATCGCTAAAAGGACTGCTGCGATATGCTGGCAGTCACGGTCAAACGAAGCTAGCGAAGGGCAGCTGCATGTCGCTGCGAATCCACTGTTTGCCTCTTTTTTAACTGACACATGAAAATCTTCCGTCCCGGCAACGGTCGCTTCACAAAAGTCGTTGGTATATTCATTGATCGTCACTTTATTAGCGCGGTAAAAGGCTTCACCCCGTTTGAAGGAGACTTCGCCGCACATTTCTTTGATGGTCTTGATCGATAGTTTGATATCCACGTTTTCTGCTCCTTCCTGGGGGATGTTTTCAATCCGTTCCTTGGTTCTCATAAGGATTATTATACTATTTTTGTGGAGTTATTTAAAAACCTCTAACACCATTCGAGCTATTTCCTTGGAAATTGACAAGGGGATTTCTTCATCAAACGATTGATTAAATGGGGGAGGAATGAAGTACGGGAGGGATTTGAAACCATTTAAGTATGTGAAGGTTGTCGAAAAAAGAGAGAACCATTGTTGGTGATTATTCAGAAAACACCATCACTTAGAGTTTATTCTTGGGAATAGGAGGGATGTTGCTTAGAGTGATTCAGGGCATACCCATTATATTTGGGGATTATTCCATCATGTTTTATGGTTTTTCAATCACAAATTACATTTGTATTCACCAAACCAGCTTAAACAGATCGAGTGGAGGAAAAAAAGAGACAGTATCCATCAAGAAAACGGATGAATACTATCTCCTTTTTTAATTAACTAGGCCAAAAAGAAGAGAGTTATTTTGAAAAGAACTTCTTAAACTCATCTTTATCCTGTAATCCTTCTATTCTCTTTATTTCTTTGTCTCCTCTGAATTTTACTAAGGTCGGGGTGCCGAC
This sequence comes from Falsibacillus albus, assembly GCF_003668575.1. Classification (NCBI taxonomy): domain Bacteria; kingdom Bacillati; phylum Bacillota; class Bacilli; order Caryophanales; family Bacillaceae; genus Falsibacillus; species Falsibacillus albus. The sequence continues at coordinate 119,326 of NZ_RCVZ01000008.1, forward strand.
AATATTATATTTTCCCCATCCATCTTCAAATTCTAATAAGTTATATTTATAAACGGTTATATTTAATTTTCTTGAAACGGAAACCATAATTGGTGTAGTTTCCTTGCAGTATTTACAGGAGGAACTATAAAAGTAAACAAATGTATCCTCATTACTGCGTTTCAGCTGTTGCAATAATTTTTTCGGTTGAATAATGTTTTGATAATTGGGATCATTTAATTGTTTTACTGTTTCGGGATGAAGATTCTTTTTTCCATATATATCAGATCCTTTTGTTTGTCCGTTGAAATAGAAAGATCCAAACCCAAATAGGAGTGCTGTACTAAAAAATATCAGTAATATTTTTTTCATTGTATTCCCCTCCTGATATTTATGAACGAAATAATGGAGATGACTAAAAAGCTTGTTAATGCTAAAAATGGAATAGTAATAAAACCAAACCAGTTTATATATTGTCCTGCGCAGGATACTTGGTTACACATGGTCCCTGAATGAGGGAACACCCCTTTTTGTAGGCCATAATGAAATAAGGAAATCAGCGAACCAATAATAGATAAAGTAAAAGCATAATGTGTAAAAAAGGACTGTTTTCTAATAATGGCTACGATTCCTAGGATAGCCATCGGGTACATTAAAATTCTTTGATACCAACATAATTCACAAGGAATATATCCAGCTACTTCAGAGAAAAAGAGGCTGCCCGCTGTAGCAAAAAAGGAAATCACCCAAATTACAAAGAGAATATTTACCTTATTTTTCATTCTTTTTTTCCTCTTTTGCTCTTTTTATTGCTTTACTCACATCAAGTACGGGTATCGATTGGTTATCTTCCTTATTAATTTTGGCTGTTTGAATGATAATTTTTTTAACTTCTTCAGGGTCTAAATTAGGATTTTCATTAATTATCAATGCTGCTGCACTGGCAACAAGTGGAGTTGCAGCTGAGTTTCCATCAAATTTTATTAATTCTTTTCTATTTGGCATGATTGTCTTAATATCATTACCTGGTGCAAAGATATCTACTTTTCCAATATCAGAAGGATTAATTACTTTGCTATTGCCTGCAATTGCTCCAACGTTGATGACCCCACTATATGAAGCGGGATAGTACTTTTTTTCACTAGCTTTATTTCCGTTAGAAGCTACGATGATGACCCCGTGATGGATGGCATTAGATACTGACTCTTCAAGTATAGGTTCATTTTTTGTAGTTCCCATACTAATGTTCAATACTTTAACGCCCTTTTTTACTGCTAAATATATAGCTGAAGCTAATTGTTTTGATGTCATTCCCATATCTGTACCCGCTTGGATAGAAATAATATGGGCATTTGGTAAAGTTCCAGTACCTTTATTTTGTCTAGCCAAAATACCGGCAACCATTGTTCCGTGCATTTGTTGTGAGGTTTTAGAAAGATCATCTAAGTAATATTGGTCAATATTTGATTCTTCTAAGTACTGATGGGTGGTTTGAATACCAGTATCAATTATTCCGATGTCAGGAGTTTTCCCTTTATAAGGAAAATAATTATTACCTGAAATTAATTTAATAGATTGTTCACCATGAGAATATTTAGTGCCTATGAAAAATGCCACAGAGAAAGCTACGAGTAATAAAACCGTTATAATAAGGGATTTTTTTTTCATATGTAAAACTCCTTTTTGAAAAAATTAATGTAAAGCACACTTTACTGTAAAAAACACTTTACAGTAAAGTGTGCTTTACATTATAATGGGATTATAAAGGTAAATAATTCTAAGTGAGGTGAATATGTATTGAAAAAATGTATACCTGATAACAACATTCCAGATTTAAGAATGGAGTTAAATATGTCACAAGAATTATTAGCTCAAAAAGCAGGAACGAGCAGGCAAACCATAATTTCAATGGAAAAAGGGAAATATTGCCCATCTTTGCCATTAGCAATGAAGATTGCCAAAATATTTAATCGACAGATTGAAGACATCTTTGTCTTCAGTGAGGAGGAAAAAAATGAATAAAAGGATTTCATTTCTAGGCTTAGGATCATTTTTTACTTTATTAGCAGGAATAATGATGATTGCGTTAATAATGGATTCAACGAATCATGGATTTAATTATAATTTACTGATAATGATTGCCTTAGCAGTTTTATCATTCTCTTGTGCTGCGGTATTACCACATATGCAAGACCAAGATGAAAGATCAGCTTTTATCAAACAAAAAGCTGTAAAAGTAACTTTCATTACTCTTTGCATTGTAGTGGCAGTCATTCTTATACTTGCCTCAACAAGCATAATTAGTTTAGGGGCAGTTCCCATTATCCAGGTAATTATTTCAATTTCGATTATTGTATCGTCAATTTCCGCCATTGTAATTGCAAAAAATAACTAAAAGCTTTCTGCTTACGCAGGAAGCTTTTAGTTTTATAGTAACTTGAAAAAACAATAAAATTAATGTCTCAATGCTTTTCCGAGACAATAGCCGATTGTCCCACCTGAACCAGCTGCACCAGCATATAGACATGGAGCACAAGCAGCTCCTGCTGTACCGACACATGCAGCTCCACATAAGAATCCTAATGCAGCAATAACTGCCCACGAAACTCCTTGGCTAGACAAACAATCATTAAAATATGAGAAGGACCATTGTGGTTGAACATCAGGCTTTTCGAATTGTACTTCCTGTACTTTTTTTCCATTTAACCAAGATGTTAATTCTGCGGCATCATTACTTGTTTCTTTTAATGTAACCTCAAGTGTAGAAGTTACTTTTTTATTGGAGTCAAACGTAACAGAAACACCATTGAATTTTTCTACATCAGAATTACCTTTTAAAGGTACTTTTACAAAATATCCACCGCCATCTAGTGATTTTACAATAGCGTCATGAAAATCAAGGTTACTATTTTTTAATGAATTTAAATCATAGTCTTTAAGATGTTTCTTGGTAATCTTCGTGAGATCCTTCTTTTCTTTGTCTTTTACGTCAGCCGTTTGTGCGTTATATTCCTCGACAATTGATGAAACTTGCATTGAAGCTCCATCTACTCCTGGTTCAGCCGCACCAACATTTCCAGCAAAAGTAGTCGCTGTAAAAGTAAATGCCATTGCACATACTGTAGCAACCTTAACGATTGGGGTGAAAATTCCTTTCTTCATTCAAACCACTCCTTTTTTTGTAAGTACATGTAAAAAGTTACCATGTTTTTTTCTTTAAAAAAGGAGATATTAATAGAGTTATAAATAATAGGTAATTTGAATCATTTTACAAAAAATTTAAATATTAAATGAATGGATATAAATAGGTGTATTAAATTTGCTTATAGATTGATCATTATTAACTTGCATTTTTAGAAAACTATTGAAATATTATCTTTATTTTGCAATAAAAAAACCCCCCTCATAGCTGCATTAATGTCTTCATATCTCAATGAAGTCTATTTTATGCTTGCTTTGAAGGGGAAATTAATGAAAGTAATAATGGTCATAGTATTTATTTTAATGTTGATTTGGAAGATCGTTGGTTATGGGCAGATTAATTTTAATACCATGGTGAAACGGTGTGGTTGGTAATAAAATTATTCCAATCGCAAGTATAGATAGTAGAGTTTTTTTCATAATCTCTCCTCCTTTCCAACCTATAATACAATACCATGGAAGAAAACAACAATTATAATAATGAGTATATTTGATTGTATAATTTCCATTTTTTGAAAATAGATAATAAAATATAAGTATAGTAATAATCTTGAGGATGTGTTTATTTTTGAAACCAAAAGAAGAAATAATAGGCGAAAAGATTAAACTCTTTAGAAAAAAAATTGGGCTTACTCAAAAAGAACTAGCTGCAGGAATTATTTCGCAGGCTCAAATGAGTAATATCGAAAAAGGAGAGGTAATTCCGTTATCTACAACATTGTACGAAATTTCCAACAGATTAGGTGTGGATGTAAATCTTTTTTACGAGTTTGCTTATAATGACCAGTATCAATATTTATCAGAAGTGAAAACTCGCATTAGGAAAGCTATTCGAAAGCGTGATTATAAGAAAGTCTCTTTTATTGTAAAGGAAGTCCTTGATAATCCATCTTTTAGTAATCCAAAGGAACAAAAATTTTTACTATGGCACAAAGGAGTTTCGGATTATTATCTTACAAAAAATCTTGAAGATTCATTGATTACTCTTGATAAAGCTCTTCATTTAAATAAAAAAAATGAAATTGTAGCAATTGTTGACATTGAAATCTTAAATAGTATTGGAATTTTATATAATGAAACACAACAATATGAAAAATCAGTAAAAATGTATAATCAAGCTTTTAGTAAATTTAATTCTTTGCTCGAACCTGCAGATTTTAAAGTCTGGGTAAGAATGTGCTATGGAACGGCAAAGTCTTTAAATAAATTGAATGAACATAAAAAATCTATAAATTATTGTCATGATGGTATAGCGGTATGCATCAAAGAAGAATCTTTGTATTTATTAGGGGAACTCCATTATGAAACCGGTCAAAACTTGAAAAGTCTTGGTCAAGTTAAAGAGGCTTACAATTCCTTTAATAAAGCTGTGAATATATTTGAAATTGAAAATAGGTTTAGTTATTTAGAAGCAACGAAAAAGAAAATTAGAGAACTATATTAATGAATGTTCATTAGAGAGAAACGCACTTAGAACATATAATTAATGTGGCCAATATATGAATGGATACAATAGAGAGCAAGACTTTATAGAGTTGACCATAAAAGGGACAAGCATCTTTCCTATTGTCCCTTTTTCCTTTCTTGATTAATCATCTCAATTTTCTGGATGGTGCCTGTCACCCTTTGGCTCCCTGATTTTCTTCCAATGCCCATTCGAAAAAGTTCATGATGTAGCATATTTCGTCGTCGGGGACGGTTAAGGCGTATTTTTTTTCTAGAGGAATGAGGATCTCTTTCAGGGTGTTGAACATTTGCTTGTTGTTTTCGATGTATGTGGCTTTTTCGGAATAGGAAACTGGGTTTTCATCTAAGTTGAGTCGGTCCAGCATGCAGCTGATGTGAAGGACGATGCCGATTAAATCATTTTTGTTGATCGTAGTGTTCAGGTGTTCTTGTACGGTTTCAAGAAATCGGCGGATATCGGGTACGATTTTTCTAGCATCGAGTTTTTCCAAGTGGTGATGGAGCGTCTCTTCCATGGAGAGGTAGATTTGCTCTTGGTCCACGAGTGTTTGGATTTCTTTTATTCCTTTTAACCTTACGACATCCTCTATCGAAAACTGAGGGTATTGATCTGTCAGGTGAAAATGGCTGACGATGCAGACGATTCTTTTCTCCTTCGACAATGTGTGGATGAGTCTTGCTGCTTCGGTTCTCTCCGAAATGTTGATGGAGATGAACTCGAAGTTGTTTTTGTCATAGGATAAGTACTTCTTCAGGGCGTTCTTGATGGTTTTCGCACTTCCATGGCCGGTAAGGCAGGCCGTCACAATGGCGAGTTTGGCAGGCTGGTCATGATTCACCGGATTTTTGGCCACTTGATAGTCTGCTGTCATGAGCTCTCCATATAATTCGTCCAATGAATATCCGAGCACGGCTTTTCGCACGATTTCCAACACATGTGGTGTACTGACCGCATCGATTGTTCTGACAGGCACACCTAAATCTTCTTGCAGTTTTTCCCCGAACGATACGAGCGATCCCATATCGACAAGCAGGAGCAATCCGGATTTTGTTTTTATCTTAAGAGCCATTTTTTTCAGTGATTCATAAGCGGCAGCCGTGCTCATATGAAGCGGCATATCGATCGATCTTGCATAGTTTTCATTCAACAATTGATTGACGGTATCGGCCATGGAGGAGGCTGTACTGTTTCCATGCATCATCACGATGACAGGAACTTTTTCACGGGATTCTTCCGGAAGCCCCATGTGCTCCGATTTGAAAAACATCGTTAAATAGCCCGCTTCGTCTATCGGCAAATTGACTTTCAAGTCTTCTTCGATCAACCGCAAGCTTTCCAGGGCGACCCAGAATTCTTGTTTATAAAAAGTTCTTAAGGAGTTCAGCTTCGGGTTCATGATTTCTTTTCCTAGTTTCAATCGCTCAATGGAAGTATGGATATGGAGAGCCAACCCCAGTGTGATTTTATTATCGAATCTTTTTTGAAGGCGTTCCTCGGCATATTGGATGATCTTTTCGCTTAGCTTGATGAATTTCACGTCAATGACCTTGAGCAGGTCTGCTGTATCCAGTTTTTGTTTGACGGAATTTATATATTGAGTGAAGGATTGTTCGATTTCGTGGTCCATCAATGTATTAATCTCATTTTTAGGTAGACCTTTGTCAGTTAGTTCGTGATGCTTTCTTTCGATTAAATCGTAGATATTTTGAGTTTGTTCAAAAGGGTCTTCGATCATAGGGGCGTCTTCTGCTTGCTTGCTGAATATGTAGTAGCGGTGATTCAATTGGATAGCCGGCTTATTATCCCTATAGGCAAGTCCTTCCCTTACATAAGCATTGAGATCGGTGCTGTTGATTTGGATTCTTTCTTTTTTCTCGGTGATAAAATCGGCATAGGCTCTCGCACAGGCGAGCTGGATATCATTTTTCAACTGTCCCACGTTGTTTGGACAAGGGTAGTATAAGAAAGAATATAGGGTATTCGCGGATACAAAGATTTCCTTCCCAAGCTGGATCGCTTCTTCTTTGAAGAAGTCCTTGATCATTTCATATCGTTCTTTTTCCGATCTCTCCCTTAGCGGAGGGATGGTGATGACCATGGGAATCCGCCTGATGAACGTTTGCAGCAAGGACGACTGTGCGTTTTCGGAGGTCGCGCAAATGATCATCACTTTTGCCGACCTTTCTTGATCGGCTTCTCCCAATTTTCTAAAAGTCCCATCGTCCAGGAACTTGAAAAACATCTCCTGTCCTTCTGGAGGAAGGCGATGGACCTCGTCCAAGAAAAGTATTCCTTGATCCGCCTTTTCGATTAATCCTTCCTGATCGACAGCTCCCGTGTAGGCGCCTTTTTTCACCCCAAACAAATGGCTGAGCAGCAATTGGGCGTTATTCGAGTAATCGGCACAGTTAAAGGAAACGAAATCATTGGAGAATCTTCCTGATTCCAGCCCGAAAGAATGCATCATCCTGGCAAACATCGATTTCCCTGCCCCTGTTTCTCCCATGATAATGGTATGCAACCCTTTCGGAGGATATAAAATCGCTGCCTTCCCTTGCTCGATTGCCACATGCAGGCTCGGGTTCTTTTGTGTGAATGTATCGATCTTGGATAAAATATGGTCCTTGTCCCCGTTTTCTTCCAAGCTGAAATAAATCGGTCGGCCCTTGCTCTTTTTCAATTTCCCTTCCTTATACAGATTATTTAAATCATGGCTCACATTTGCCCGATCAAGCTGCAGGTTCCTTGCAATTTGACTTGCTGTTGCCCCGGTATCCGCTCCCATTTCCTTGATCGCTTGAAAGATTCGCGTTTGTCTGTTCATGTAAATCCTCCTTTCCTATTATTCTGTCATTTACTTTATTTGGAATTAGTTTATCAAATTAGTAGATGATCTACAATGACCTGACACACTAAATGACACAGTAGTCAAAAGAGGACACAGTGTCCTTTCAACCCTTTGTTTATCCAGGATCATATACTTGGCATGAATCTTGCTAGATATTTGTAAACAAAGAAAGGGGAGGGAAAAATGAAAAATGAGGAATATCTTATTAGTCTGTGCAGCGGGGATGTCCACCAGTTTACTCGTTCAAAAAATGGAGAAAGAAGCGGCAAGCATGGGGCATGAGGGGAAAATATGGGCGGTGTCTGTGGATGAAATCAATGCGCATATCGATTCTGCCGATATTGTTTTGGTCGGGCCGCAAATCAGGTACAAGCTTCCTAAACTAAAAGAGCTCGGCAATGAAAAAGGCATCCCGGTGGAAATGATCAATCCGAGTGATTACGGGATGATGAACGCAAGGAATATTCTTGAAGCTTCTTTCAAAATCCTTGATGGAAAGGGTGCTTAAAGTGAATAAACTGCAAAATTTCCTCGATGTAAAATTGATGCCGATTGCCGGGAGGATTTCGGAACAGCGCCACCTGCAAGCCATTCGGGACGGAATCATTTTAGCCCTGCCCTTATTGATCATCGGTTCTTTTTTCTTGATCATCGGATTCCTGCCGATCAATGGCTACAACGATTTCATGGCAGGTATTTTTGGACCAAGTTGGCTCGATAAGCTCCTTTATCCAGTAGGGGCAACGTTTGATTTACTGGCCCTGTTTGTGAGTTTTGGCGTAGCCTACCGTTTGGCTGAAAAATATAAGGTCGACCCGGTTTCTGCAGGCGTGATTTCCGTTTCGGCCTTCATGCTGGCAACTCCTTTTCATGTTTCTTTTACCCCGGAAGGAGCTGGCAAAGCTGTTGAGGTCGGCGGGGCGATTCCGCAAGCATTGATGGGGAGTCAAGGGATGTTCGTAGCCATTATCTTAGCTATTTTATCAACCGAAATTTTCAGGAAGATCATTCAAAAGAACGTTGTCATCAAAATGCCGGATGGTGTTCCGCCCGCTGTGGCCCGGTCCTTTACTGCGTTGGTCCCTGCACTGGCTGTCATCATCACGGTATGGGTCTTAAGGCTGCTCATCGAACTGACGCCGTTTGAAAGCATCCACGCCATCGTCAAAGATCTACTGGCCACACCGTTGTCTTATTTGGGAGGAAGTCTCTGGGGCACGCTGATCGCCGTCTTTTTGATGATGCTCCTCTGGTCGATGGGGCTGCATGGCGATGCGATCGTCGGCTCGGTCATGGCCCCAATCTGGCTTCAATTGATGGACGAGAACCGAAAAGTATTCCAGGCGAATCCCAATGCAGAATTGCCTCATGTCGTCACACAGCAATTCATCGACCTGTGGCTGAATATCGGCGGGACCGGGGTGACCTTGGCGCTTGTCCTGCTCATGCTGATCCGGGCTAGGAGCAAGCAGATGAAACAGCTCGGGAAGCTTGCCTTCGGGGCAAGTTTGTTCAATATCAGTGAACCGGTTGTCTTTGGCACACCGATCGTCATGAATCCGACGTTGTTGATTCCATTCATTCTCGCGCCGCTCGTCTCGGTTGTCATCACGTATTTTGCGATGGATTGGGGCTGGGTCGCCAAACCGAATGGCGTGTTGGTCCCGTGGACTTCACCAGTTCTGGTCAGCGGTTATTTAGCAACAGGCGGAAAGATTTCCGGAATGGTCCTGCAAGCCGTGAATGTCGTTGTTGCCATGTTGATTTATTATCCATTTTTCAGGGCATGGGATAAGAAAAAGATGGAAGAGGAGCTGAGTTCTGAAAAAACTGCTGAGCCGGCTGTCAAGACCAATACACTGGACATCTAGATAAGGAGGAAGGAGAAATTATGCTATCGATGGAGGAAAACTCGTTCAGGATCATTCTAAAGGGCGGCAACGGAAAAAGCTTTGCCATGGAGGCCATAGGTGAAGCGAAGATGGGAAGGTTTACGGAAGCAAGGGAGCTGCTTGACCAGGCGGCATCCGAGTTGATAGAGGCTCACCATATCCAAAGCGAATTGATTCGCCAGGAAGTGAATGGAAATGAGCAGCCATTATCCCTGCTTTTGATCCACGCCCAGGATCATCTTATGAATGCGATGACGGTTAAAGATTTGGCAAGTGAGATGGTCGAGATGTACGAAAGGTTCCAGGCGAAGGGGGCGATGGAATGAGCGGGGCAGGCTTGAAGATTGTCACCATCGGCGGGGGATCCAGTTACACACCGGAATTGATCGAAGGATTCATCAAGCGGTATGAGGACCTCCCTGTAAAAGAGCTATGGCTGGTGGATATCGAAGAAGGGGCCGGAAAGTTAAAGATCATAGGCGACTTGGCCAAACGGATGGTCAAAAAAGCAGGGGTGCAATTGGAGATTCATTTGACATTGAATCGCGAGGAAGCGTTAAAAGGCGCCGATTTTGTCACCACCCAATTCCGGGTCGGCTTCCTGGAAGCACGTGCCAAGGATGAGCGTATCCCATTGAAATACGGGGTGATCGGACAGGAAACCAATGGACCGGGGGGATTATTCAAAGCGCTGCGGACCATCCCAGTCATCCTGCAAATCGCAGAAGAGATGGAACGACTCTGCCCGGATGCCTGGCTGATCAACTTTACGAACCCCGCCGGAATCGTCACGGAGGCTGTGTTGCGGTACAGCCATTTTAAAAAAGTCATCGGGCTGTGTAATATTCCGATCGGGATGAAAATGAAAATTGCCTCCTTTTTAGGGGAAAGTCCCGAAGATATCCAGATTGATTTCGCGGGGCTGAATCATATGGTCTTCGGACTCAACGTCTATCGAAAAGGCGAAAACATTACGAAAGATCTCATCGAAATGAAAAGCGGGGGCGAAGAGTCAGGCATGTCGGTAAAAAATATTGAGGATATTCCGTGGGAGCCGGAGTTTTTAAAGGGACTTGGGATTTTTCCTTGCCCGTATCACCGGTATTATTACCAAACCTCCAAAATGCTTGAAGAAGAAATGAAAGCGTCAAAGGAGAAAGGTGTGCGCGCAGAAGTGGTCAAGCAGATTGAAGAAGAATTGTTCAAGGAATATCAAAACGTGTCCCTCGATGTGAAGCCGCCTCAACTCGAGAAGCGGGGCGGAGCGTATTACAGCGATGCTGCTTGCAGTCTGATTGACTCGATCTACAACAATAGAGGTGACGTGCAAACGGTAAACACAAAAAATAACGGGGCGATATCCAGTCTGCCAAGGGATTCTGCTGTCGAGATCAACTGCATCATCACCAAAGATGGTCCCAAACCGATTGCCATCGGCGACCTGCCCGTATCGGTCAGGGGGCTTGTCCAACAGATCAAATCTTTCGAACGGCTCACCGCCGAAGCGGCCACAACCGGCGACTATCAAACAGCCCTGGTCGCCATGACCATCAATCCACTAGTACCATCAGACACGCTGGCTAAAGTCATTTTGGACGAAATGCTGGAGGCGCATAAGGAGTATTTGCCTCAGTTTCATAGAAAAGTTAATTGAAATTTAGTTTAGTAAGAAAACACCGTCCAGCTTTATTTGGACGGTGTTTTTCGTCTTGCTGTTAACCGCCGCCATTCGAGCTATTTCCTTGGAAATTGACAAATGGAGTCCTTGATCAAACGATTGATTAATTGAGTGGGAAATTAAGGGAGAACTCGGTTTGAGAACAAATCAGTCTGTGATCATTGTCGAAGAGTGTGGGGTATTCTTTGTTTTGCAGTCCTAATAAGAATAGGTAGCCCGAAAATGTTTTCTATAAGAGCTTTTTCTTCTAATTTGGGATTATTGAAATCCAGTTGATTAGATCCGAGGGGAATTAGTGGTAGACCAGGATCTCGATAGCGCGGATTCACAGTGTATCCATCACTATTTCTCATTTCTCCATCATACTTTGGGATTTCTCCATCACTTTTTGAATTTTTTCCATCAAGTTTCTGGGTTTTTCCATCACTATTTGGATTTTATCTATCAACTCTCAGGGTTTCTCCATCACGAGAAAAGAAAAAGGTGACAGGCACCATCCAGGAATTGGATGGTACCTGTCATCTCACTTGATTAATCATCTCGATCATTCTGATCACTTCGATCGTTTCTTCTTTCGGTATGGGGCTTGTTTTCGTATGAAAGAATTCCATGATTTTCTCTAAGAGGCTGGCATAGAATGGTTTGTGGTCCTTGGTTATGTCTGCGTGATAGGATTCTGTTTTTGTATGAACCACCGCTCCGAAACGGGGGTGCCATTCGGGGTCGCCTTTTATGATGGCATGCCTGCCGTCTTGCCATTCGGCGATCACGATTTCATGCAGGTTGTTCGCGGTGACGGATACATTTTTTATGCCTGTTCCCAGCGCTGCAACCGCCATTTCGATCATATGGATCCCGTACCAGAAGTAGCCTGGCATATGCTCCTGCATAGGCAGGGGGCCGTTGATATAGATGCTCGTGATGTCTTCTTTGTATTTTTCGATCAGCGCTGACAATGATTCGGCATAGCGAAGGGAGGAGGTGCTCATGGCTGGGACCTTGTGTGCCTCTGCTAGTGCAAAAAGTTCTTTCGCATCGTTGACAGAGAGCGTCATCGGCTTATCGATGAAGACGGGCAGTTGATAGGGCAGCAGCTCTTTGAATAGGTCCACGTGCTTCCTCCCATCAACGGCCGTTAAGAGGATGGCATCGCTCATTTTTGCTGTTCCTTTGATAGATTCCGTGATTGTGATATTGAATTCTTTTTCCAGCGTGTCGGTATAGCCGGAAACACGTTCTTTGCTGATAGGCAGGTCTTCTGAAAAGAAAGGGTAGGCAGATGTAATTTGTCCCCCTGGTACATGGTAAGGAAGGCTTGGGTTATTTAATAATTTCGTAAATTCGATGCAGTGAGAGGTATCAAGTCCAATCATACCGATCTTTAGAGGTTTCATTTATTTCCCTCCTGATAAATTCGTTAACAGAGTTTTATCGATGAGCTCATAAACTTGACGCGGTCTTCCCCTTGTCGATATTTTCTCCATCCCGATGATGGAGATGAGATTGGCATCCAGCCACTTAAGAATGATCCGGTGTGCACTGCGGGCTGTTATTCCCAATGTTTCTGCCAATTCATGGGCGGTGAATTGACTGTCTCTTTTCCTTCTGATTAGAGAGAGGAGCTTCTGCTGATAAGTCGCGGACATTCCTGCCTGTTCGGCTTTTTTCAGCAATGACTCGTCTGTGATATGTAATGGATAGATCATCGGTGCAGACTGTTCCACAGGTCCGAAAACACTGCGGTCTTCTTTGACGATGAAACAGCATTCGCCGCCGAAATCCATGGCCTGCATCAAGGCATGGCGGGCATGGGTGCCTGCTTCATTGGCGGATAAACCAAACCCGACTCCCATCGATATGTTCAGTTTTAATTGTTTCTTTGCTTCAGCGATGAGCGGAATCCATTTATATCCCTGGGTCACCCGTTCAAATACACCCCTTGTGGTGATGAACATAAATTCATTCCCGCTAAGGGAGGTTAAGTGGCCCTCGAGCTGCTCGACATAGTCCAGGATGAGTCGGTTCAAGCGAAGGTTCTGCCGCTGGATGAGATGTTCAGAAGCCATCTGATGGACGAGTTCATAGTAGCCGTCGAATTGGATCAGGCCAAAAACGATCTGAGACTCGCGATTCCGCCTTTTTTCTGTGGAGAGCAGGGCGCGCTCCAAGGTCACGATGATATCTTCTTCTGTCGGCACCACCCATTGATTAGGAATCTCTAGCTTTGTAAGCTCATCTGCGACGACTTTCAGTCCAGTGATTGCAGCATTGGTCTGCAGCGCAAATGATTTCTTATGGAAGTCAATCATATCCTGTATTTTTTCAAGATCATTGGAGCCCTCATAATAGGAAACGGAAATATCCTCATCTAATTCCCTTAATGCACGCTTAACATCTTGAGCCGGCAAAATATCAATGGAAATCCCCTTGATATCAGGCTGGATTTTCTTTAAGCCGTATAATGTCCGGTAAAATCCGGATCCTTTTAAAGGGATGAAATGTGCGGGAATATGGGGGGGGATTTCCTTCTTCGACAGCGAGTAAGGCGACCAGCCTGAATATAACAGAACATCGACTTTCTCGGATAATTCTTTTGTGAATAAAGGAGCATCAAAAAGATGGTTTGATAATCGGTAAGTAGGCTGGAAATTAGGGAACATCTTCAAGCTATGATTAATTTTTTCATATAAGTACTCAGGGCCGATGATCCCGATTTGTATTTGGTTCAGCATTATTTTCCCTCCTTTAAAAAGCTGAACACTCTCCGTTAGGAAAGTGTTCAAAATAACGCTACTGGCCGGATTCGACTAGGAGTTGTCTGACAAAAGCATCGTCGTTTAATTGTGGATAATCCCCATATACACGATCGATTTCACTTGCCTGCCCTGAACTTAGCTTTTCTTTCTCAAGCAGACACCAGTTTCCTTTCAGCAGCCCTTGTCTTGCCAACACTTCATTGATTCCGGCGATGCATCCTCTAAAGCCATTGGCAGAATCGAAAAAGGCGGCGTTTGAGTCTGTGACAGATTGGCCTAATGTAAGAAGGGCGGATGGTATTTCTTCCTTATCCCTTACCGCCTTTATTTCATCCAGAAGCTCCACTGCTTTTTTCGTCCAGACCGCCCAGTGGCCAAGAAGTCCTCCGACGATCTGCTTTTTTACGGATTTCCCGTTTACATTGAATTGATAGGTGGTCAGCAAATCATTGACGATATTATCATCATTGCCTGTATAAAGGGCGATTTCATCACAGCGCGAAGAGTGGCAGACAGCCCTCGCGACATCCAATGTCTGATATCTGTTGAAAGGCGCCATTTTGATGGCATGGACGTTTTCGATCTCGGCAAATTCTTTCCAAAATTCATAAGAGAATACTCTGCCGCCGACTGAAGGCTGCAGATAAAATCCGAAAACAGGGATGACTTCGGCTACTTTACGCGTCCGTTCCAGCAATTCGTCTTCAGTCCATCCGGCTAAGCCGCCGTTGCTCAAAAGCCCAATGTCATAGCCCAGTCCCTTGGCAATCTGGGCTTCTTCTACCGCCTGGTCATTCCTGCCGCAAATTCCTGCTACTTTAATAAACGGCCTGGTCGACTTTTTCCTGTTTACTTCTTCTACAGCAAGACGCAAAACCCTTTCGTAAAGATTGAATTCGGGGTCCCGGATCTCGAATTGTGTGGTGTGGACGCCGACTGCGATTCCACCGGCGCCTGCGTCCATATAATAATTCGTCAGTCTCCTCTGTCCTTCTTCATCCAAACTCCGGTCTTCGTTTAATGCCAACGGGTGCGCCGGAATGACAGTCCCTTCGAATAGCAATCGTTTAATGTCTTGTTTCAGCATGTTAAAACGCTCCTTGCCGCTCTTGGAAGTGGGTGGGCTTGTTTAACACATAACCACCTTCCATGACCCACTCCGCTATCCAGGAAATCATTTGATTCAATGATACTTTTGGATACCCGAATAGCTGGTGGGCTTTAGCGGAATTGTTCAATAATGCGGTCGGCTGTTCTTCATTGGTAAAGGATACTTCTTTATTGAATGCCTTACCGAATTGTTCGGCAAGCCATCTGACTGAAATGGTTTCTGGACCTGTCGCGTTCAGAATGGCTGGAGGGCTGTCGGCAATCTGTAATGATCGGAGTGCATATTCATTCGCATCGCCTTGCCAAATGACATTCACATGGCCCATCGTTAAATCAATGGGTTTTTCCTGATAAATCTGACGGGCGATTTCCAGGAGGACCCCATAGCGCATATCAATGGCATAGTTGAGTCTGAAAATGGTTACCGGTGTCTCATTCCGATGGGAGAAGTTCGTGAAGATCCGTTCCCTGCCAAGACATGACTGAGCATACTCGCCGATTGGATTGACCGGATGTTCCTCATCGCAACCTGATTGTGCAACAGGAACAAGCGGATATACATTCCCTGTAGAGAATGCGACTATTCGGGAGTTTTTGAATTTATCTGCCACACGTCCGGGCAAGTAGGCATTCATCGCCCATGTGTAGTGTTCATTGCCGTTCGTTCCAAATTTATTGCCCGCCATATAAATCACGTTTTTTACATCAGGAAGATTTTGAAGCTGCTGATCATCCATTAAGTCTGCAGCGATTGTTTCGACACCTGATGCCTCCAGTTCTTCCTTTAATGGACCGGAAGAAAATCGAGATACGCCAATCACTTTTTTTGCTGAGTTCCCTTTTCTCAGGGCACGCACCGCCATTTTGGCAAGGGTAGGACCCATTTTTCCGCCAACACCGAGAATCAGGATATCTCCATCCAGGCTGCAAAGATCCTTGATTAGCTCATTTGAGGGAATGGTCATCATTTCTTCTACTTCTTCTATTGTTTTCATATCAAATACCTCCCAGATTATAAAAAGAATGTGATCAATAAAAATTGATGTTATTAACAATTTTTCAAATGAATCCTTTGTGTGTGGATTGGTGCGAAAGGTATGAGACTCCGAAGTGATCACCCCCCGCCCTTCTGGAAGCTAGCATCCTTACGTAGAAGTCACCATTCCACACTCATGATGGATAGGAACAAACTTTACAAAGAAAACATTTGTAAACAAGTGAAAGTTCTTATTAAAAAAAGATATTGATGATGTTGTTGACGGCCAGCAAAATCAGGACGATCAGCCCCGCGGTGCCAACTATATTTTTCCAAAGTGTATTCTTTAAAGAACCCATGATTTTTTCGTCATTGGCCACTACCAAGATGGCAATCGCGATGAATGGGACAATGACGATGGTGATTGCTTGGGCGAAGATGATCATATTGATCGGGGCGCCGCCAAATATGATTCCGATTAGCGAACCAAATGCCATTACTAATAATATGAGTCCTTTCACGGATTTGGAGGATAATTTGCTTCCAAGCCCCAGCCCATCAGCAAGCATCGATCCACCTATCGTGGCATTTCCGACCTGGGAGGAGAAGGATGCACCGAACAGTCCGACCATAAATACGATTGTTGCCCAGTTTCCGTAGAGTGGCTCAAGGGCCATCCCCATTTCAGAAACAGAATTAACGACGATTCCCTTTGGCTTAAGAATGGCAGCTGCACAAATCATGATCATCATTGAGATAAATCCAAGAATGAATATTCCCCAATAAGTCTCTTTGACGCTGGAGTGATTTTGCTGCAGTGTCCAGCCTTTTTCCTGAATCAAGTAAGATTGATAAACAGCGCCTACAATTGAAAAACTCGTGGCAGTCAGGGCGATGATGAGAGGAAGTGAACCATCAGGGATGGCAGGTGCGAAGCCGGAAAGAACATCAGTCAAGGAAGGTTTGGTTAAAATCAAAGTAATGACGAACGATACCAGCATGATCATTACAAGACCAAGCATTAATTTCTCTAAGATGTTGTAAAAGTTTTTTGCGAAGACAAGTCCCATTCCCAGAATTGTAATGGCCAAAATCCAAAAAGTCGGGGAAGATCCAGTGATGGCCGATACAGCCAACCCTGAACCTAACGCATTGCCTGCCTGGAAGGATGCTGTGACGAGAAAGGCGCCGAGACCGATTAGCAGGGAAGCGGGCTTTCCCCATTTCGTTTTCATGACTTGAATAAAGGACTCTTTAGAAGCCATCCCGATTCGTGTGCTCATTTCGGTGTACATCATCATGAAAAAGACCACAATGACCAAGATCCATATCAACTGCATCCCATAAATGGCGCCAATCTTGGATGACAGCGTCAAACTGCCAGGACCGAGCACCAATGCCGATGTAATCAACGCAGGGCCTAATTGGCTGAGAAAACTCTTCTTGACCTGTACTTCTTGGCTGGTTGCAGGACTTTGATTAATTCCAGATTCCATCATTCATTCCCCCTTTAATAATTTCAGTAAATTCAGATTACTTATATTTCCATGTTAAATTGGCATTCAATTGAAGACAATGTCTTTAATATGTCTTTAAATAAACATTTTGGTGTTTTATCAGCCAAAAGTCCTGTTTTTTCTGAAACATCATAAATTTATTGATTTTTCTGTCAATTAATAATACCTTTATGATTGAATACAAGTTATATACATGTATTTTATTTTTTAAATCCAGTCTGATAAGGGAGGAAAAAATGAAAAAGATTACTCGGTTTATTGTTTTATTGTGCAGTGTATTGATTTTTCAGCTTGTGCATCCAGGATTGATACATAAAGCGTTGGCAAAAGGGAATGATCACCAGATTTCTTTGGCAAATGCAGGCTTTGAAGAGAGTGAGGTCAATGGGAAAATTCCCGGGTGGACGCAGGATTTTGGGACTGGGGGGATTGTTATCACAGACCAAGAGCATTCATCAGGGGAACATAGTCTGAGAATAAATGATGCCGGCAGTACAAATTATGGCATCATCAGCGACAATGTTCCTGTAAACCCTGGCTGGGAGTATGTAGCGTCGGCAAAAATGAAGAGCACCGGGGGATCAGGGGAAATCTATATCAGGTTTTTTGATAAAAATGGAAGTTATATCACGGGGATGAACACTGCTGTTCCTGGTCCGGTACCTGATTGGACGGATATCAGTGTATCGGAGACAGCACCTGCTGATGCTGCATATGCGGCGATTTTATTTTATTCGGGGAAAGCAAATAAAGGTACTTTTTATTTTGATGATGCTTCATTCACAGAAATCAAGCCGATTATGCCGATTGACCAAGTTGGCGAGGATTTGGGCATACAAGCTTCTAAAACGACAGTCATGCTTGGGGACATTGGGAAGGATGCAAACGGGCGTGATGTTTTATACACCGTTGTGGCAGGTGCCCCGGCCAAATTTGCCATCGTTGATGTCGAGACGGAAAAATTGATAAAGAGCTATCCGCTTGAAGACACTTCAGGAGCTTGGGGGGTCAAAGTCGCTGCTGATGGGACTGTCTATTTAGGCGGATACAATAAAGGCTACCTCTACCGCTATCTTCCTAAATCAGATGAGCTTGTGAACTTGGGCTATCCGGTGAAGTCGACGGATGCGGTCCTTTATCCGATGGATACAGCGAGCGATGGGAAGATTTTCGGAGGGACATACGGTTCAGGATCCGTGTACGAATACGACCCTGCTTCCAATGCATTCACGGACTTCGGCAGGATGGCTGAGGGGCAGAATTGGGTAAGGAGTACAGTCTATGATGAAAAGAATAATAAAGTTTATGCAGGGGTTGGAAGCCAGGCTCACTTAATTGAATATGATGTTGCTACAGGTGAAAAGCGTAATATCCTGCCGGCGCAGTTCAGTGATATCATCTCCGTTTATGACCTTGATTTAGTGGAAGGGAAATTGTTTGCTCAGAAGGAATCCGCTTATGAAATG
Source organism: Falsibacillus albus (assembly GCF_003668575.1). Classification (NCBI taxonomy): domain Bacteria; kingdom Bacillati; phylum Bacillota; class Bacilli; order Caryophanales; family Bacillaceae; genus Falsibacillus; species Falsibacillus albus. Next base: position 138,217 of record NZ_RCVZ01000008.1, read on the forward strand.
TTTGTCATGGATACGGATACAAATCAATTGGTCGAGGCGACCAATGGTGATACAGGAGAGAAAACATTCGATATTCCTGAATCATCCCGCGGTGTTTCAGGGAAGTCGCCGGTTGCCAACAAAATCTACTATACGCACTATGGGATTTTATACGAATATGACCTGGATACAAATACGTTCAAATCATTGGATGTGGATATAAAGGGGAGCGCCATCAGTTACAAGTTCCTTCAACTGAATGAAGAAGGCTTCCCTGGCTATTCTCTCGTGGGCCTTTCTGGAAACGGGGGCAAGATGTACAAATATAATCTGGAAACGGGCAACCTGAAGCTGACGGATCTGGATCTGCCTTCAGAGCCGGTCCAAATCCATGATGTAGCGAAGGGGCCGGACGGAAAAATTTACAGTACTGGCTACCTTCCAGGAAACATGGGCGCTTATGTGCCGACAACAGGCGAAAATATTCGCTTCGACGGTATCGGACAAAGTGAAGGAATGGCTAATCTCAATGGCAAAATGTATTTAGGTCTCTATCCCCATGCGAAAATTTATGAATTTGATCCGTTCGAGGAGTGGAACAGGACGGATTCCGACGCGCTGAACCCTAATTTATTGTTCAGCCTTGAAAATAATGCCGAAATCCCTGGGTATACACCGCAGGACCGCCCATTTGCGATGCTCGGGGTAGAGGATTATAACCAATTGTTTATCGGCACTGTACCAAAGAACGGGAACTTGGGCGGGGCGTTTACGATCTACGAGCCTGGCACAGGGAAAGATCCTGACGTTCACTGGAATTTAATGCCGGATCAAAGTGTCGTTTCATTGGTTTATAAGGACGGAAAGGTATATGGTGGGACGACGATAGCCGGAGGACAGGGTTCCGTTCCGACCACCTCTGAAGCAAAGATGTTTGTCTGGGATGTTGAAAAGAGGGAAAAGACGGAAGAATTCATTCCTGTGGGCGGAAAGAAAGCGATAACGGCGTTGACGGTTGGTGCGGACGGAAATATTTGGGGAATGGCTGATGGAGTCTTATTCAGTTTTGATCCAGAAACCGATCAAGTCGTTTCCACCAATGAATTGGATCCGAATACATCCAACAACTGGCGTGATGCATCTCTTGAGGTCGGTACTGATGGTAACCTGTATGGCATCATCGGAAGGAAGTTCTTTAAATTTGAACCTGAAACAGGAGATTATGAGTTTCTTGCAGGGAATGTGGATTTCATGGCACAGGATGATTATGGTTCGTTTTATTTATCCAGCGGCATCAAACTATATAAATATACCGATCCATCGCTGCTGGTGAAGATGACGGGTGCTGAGCTCCTTATCGGAGATCAAAAGCTGAAAGCCGGCAGTTCCGTTCCGTTGAAAATGAAAGCGATTTTGGAGAAGAATAGAAGCACATTTGATTTATCGGGAGCAACGATAGAGTACAAAGTTGATAAGCCGAAAATCCTTTCTGTAGAAAATGGTGTCCTCACTGCATTAAAGAGCGGCCACGCAAAAGTATGGGCCATTGTAAAATTGAACGGGGTGTCCGTAGAGACGCAGCCTATTCCTATTTGGGTGAACAACAAAGGTGGAAATAAATAATATTTTGGGTTGCCTGGGGATTAATATCTAATTCCCGGGCTTTTTTTAATAGAGAAGATCTTCGAATAGAGTTTAATATTTTTTAATTATCTAACAATTCATTGAAAATAAACGGAAGTTATAATAATATTAAGTAAAATAATATACATGTTATATACATGTATACAAGAGGTTGGTGTTAATTTCATGAAAATGGCCAAATTAGGACTTCTTTTTGATCAGAAAGAAGCACAAAAAAGGTGGTCATCAAATCAAAATGTATTTGAAGTCTTTTTATTCGAGGTGATGGACCATCTTAGGATCCCTTATGAAAAAATTGGTTTCGAAGACCTTTCAAAGTCCTATGATGTGGTCATTTCCGTTTTGTGCGGGGAGCGACCTGAAAATGGAGAGAAGCTTCTGGACTATGTCAGCTCAGGCGGAATGCTCATCTCCTATGGGGGGCTGGAATGTATAAAGGATGCCCTTTGTTTTTCCTCCAGACAAATCGGGCAAATCGGATATGCTTTTTTATCAGACGTTTTATCACAGAAAATGCCGCCGCTTCGTTATCTCGCAGCAGACTCGTGGAGTGCAGGGGATAATTCTTGGACCATCGTTCAACAGGGTACAATAAGCAGCACAAATAAAGATACCGAAGTGCCTTCTGCGTTTGCCCTTCAGAAAATTACATATGGAAATGGCTCGATCCAACGCTGGTCGGTTAGAGTACCTGAAACCATTGTAGGGCTGCAGCAAGGGACGAAACCTGTTACGGAAGACGGTATCCCTGCGCCGGATGGAACAGCAAATCTGGATGAGGGTCTGTTGAAGGCAGACGATGGATTTGAATTGGATTGGGAACTTGACAGATCTGTGACGGAAACAGGGATGCCGTACTTCCCGCATCCATATGCCGACTTGTGGAAAGAGGCGATCATTGAGCATCTTTTTTCCTGTGCAGCTGAAAAAGGACTGACTGTTCCATTTCTGGATTATTGGCCGGCAGACATTAAGCATATGGCGATGATTTCGCACGACAGCGATTTGAATGTCGATGAATCTGCGCTGATCACGCTGGACACATTGAAAAGGGAAAATGTGCAATCGACCTGGTGTATGATTGCGCCGGGATACAGTCCATATATCTATGAAAATATTAAAAGTGATGGTCATGAAATTGCCATGCATTATAATGCCTTGGACCAAGACGATGGAGTGTGGTCAAAGGAAGCTTTTTCCGAACAGCTGAAGTGGGTGCAGAATATTGCTGGATCGAACCAGATTGTATCAAATAAAAATCATTATACCCTTTTTGAAGGTTGGGGGGAGCTGTTTGGGTGGTGTGAGAACCATGGCATTCAGGTGGACCAGACAAGGGGGCCAAGCAAGAAGGGGAATGTAGGGTTCTTATTTGGCACATGCCATCCCTATTTCCCGGCAGCCTGGGCTGACAAAAAGAATCGATCTTATAATGTACTGGAAATTGGCTTTCTTACCCAGGATTTGAATCATCATGCATTATCAGATTCCAGTATCATCGAGCCTTTTCTGGACGGGGTGAAGAAAGTAAATGGAGTTGCCCATTTTCTCTTCCACCAATATCACCTTTACAACCAGCCTAAGGTAAGAGAGGCGATCACACAGCTGATCCGTACGGCCAAGGAACAGGGGTTTACATTCTGGACCAGCTCGCAGATCAATCAATGGGAGCGGGATAGGAGGAAAGTTTCGATTAAAGGTCTATTAGGGGAAATTGAAGTGGACAGCAAGGTTAAACGCGAGGATTTTGCTGTTCTAGTTCCGCTGCCGGAAAGTACGATGGAGGAAAGTGATGATGAGATCGTGAATAGATTTGGCTTCCGCTGCCGAAAGGTTAGGAGTTTATCCAATATCGTGTGAAAAGGAAGGGGGATGGTCATGGAGCGTAATCAACTGGCGATTAATGGCGGACCGAAAGTGAAAAATACACCTTTTGGGACTGGTAGACGCTTTGGAGTTGAAGAGGCGAAAGAATTGCTTGAGGCACTCGAGCAAAATACACTTTTTTATCATTTCGGACAAAAAGTGAAGCGTTTTTTAAATGATTTTAACAAAATATACAAAACGAAATATAGTGTCGCGGCATCTTCAGGCACTGCAGCACTCCATGTTGCCCTTGGCGCGGCTGGGGTAACGGTGGGCGATGAGGTTATTACAAGCCCCATCACTGATCAAGGCACGGTCATCGGGATCCTTTATCAAAATGCAGTCCCGGTCTTTGCTGACTTGGATCCTCACAGCTACAATTTGACGGCTGAGTCGATTGAACAGAAAGTCACTGAGCGGACAAAGGCGATTCTTGTGGTCCATTTGTCCGGGAATCCATGCGATATGGATCCGATCATGGAACTGGCGAAAAAATACCACCTTAAAGTGATCGAGGATTGCGCCCAGAGCTATCTGACCAAGTACAAGGGCCGTTTAACGGGGACGATCGGCGACTATGGCTGCTTCAGCACCAATGACTTCAAGCATATTTCTACAGGAGACGGTGGAATCGTTACCATCAATTCAGGGGATGAAGCCGATTATTTTACTGCCCACGCCTTTGCCGATAAAAATTATCAGCGTCATGGAGACTCCGTATCAAAGGATTTGGAATACTTGGCGCCGAATTACCGTATGACGGAGCTCCAGGGGGCGGTCGGCATTGCCCAGCTGAAAAAGCTGGAATGGATTTGCACTAGACGCAATGCGCTTGGTGACCGGCTGAATGATTGTCTTAAGCGGATAAAAGGGGTTAACGCCATGAATATTCATGAAGCGGGTTGGTGCAGTTATTGGTTTTATATGTTCACACTCAACTTGCATGAGCTTTCCTGTACGAGAGAAGAATTTTCGAAGGCGCTGGCTGCCGAGGGGATACCCAATCAGGCCGGGTATATTCCAAAAGTGATTTACGCCCAGGAGCTTTTTCAAAAGAAACAGGCATATAAAAACAGCCATTTCCCATTTGATCAAGGAGCTTATGACTATTCACCGGGAAGCTGTCCCAACGCTGAGAATATCCTTCAAACAGCAATACGTCTAGATCTCAATGAATTTTTCTCAGATGAGGATATTGAGGAAATGATGGTGGGGATTGAAAAAGTGGCTGCTTATTATTCTAAGTGAGGTATAACTTGATATTTTCAGCCTGAAGTGAAAGGGGGGGGCAGCGTTGATTAATGAGACTTCATCATTTATTGACCATGGTATTCCGGTCCAAGCCGAAGAAGCAAGAACCGCAGCTTTCTGCATGCAGGGTGAAGAATGCAGGTTTGTCATCGCGGCTAAAGGGTTTGTGCTGATCATTGACCCGGAAAAGGGCGGTTTCAGTCAGGTATCATTTCCAGATAGCAATAATGAATATCCCTTTGCCTCATTCAGCAGCAACGGTTTATTTTATACAGGAGCTGGCAATGTATTACTCGTTTTAGATCCCTTTTTGGAAACATTCGTTTTCCATACACCTATTGATAATGGAGAAGAAATCGTCGGGTTTAGCTTTACTGAGGATAATGATGGTCAGATTTATTTCACTTCTTATCCTCATTGCCATTTGCTTCGGTACAGTCCTCGGGTCAATGAAATCATTGATTACGGCTCGATGGACCCTACGGAAAAATACCCTGGCACGATAGCAATCGATCGCGAAGGATGGGTGTACTTAGGGATAGGCACTGAGCGGAAAAATATTGTTGCATTCCATCCCAAAAATGGAAAAAAGAAAAACTTGGTTCCGGAGAATGAACGTCAAAAGGGTGTTGGGTATGTTTACTCCGGGACTGACGGATCTGTATATGGTCATTTGGAGGCAAACGATTTTAAGGAAGCAGTGACATTTACGTCCAACCTGTTATTTTCTAGAGGATGCATTGCCGGAAGTCTTGAATCAGCAATGTCTCGATACACAGGAGGAGGCTTTCAGAAAATCCATAGGAATTTGGAATCGACTTATCAAGTGGCATCCTATAGCCTTACAGAAGGATATGTTGATTTCTTTCGAAAAGAAACAGGGGCAGAAAAACGAATCACGTTCAAATATGACTCTTATGGCGCCAATCTTTCTACTATTGTTTTAGGACCTGATGGTCATCTATATGGATCATCTATGCATCCATTGCAATTCTTTCGGTATGACTTTACTGAGGATAAGATTACCAATTTCGGTGGAGATGTCATTGAAAAAGGAGGCGGCGGGAACATTGCTGCTTACGCTTCACAAGGCAATGTCCTGATGGGGGCTGCGTATGCAGGTGGGAAGCTATACAGAGTTGATACGCAAAAACCATTCGTTCGAAGCGAGAATCCTCGTCTGATCCTGCAGACGGAGGAAATCCATCGGCCCCGATGTGCTGTTGCACTGAGCGACGGAATACATATCGTCTGGGGAGGATTTCCGGGATATGGAATGGTCGGAGGTGGCCTGGGCATCTTCAACATTCAGACAGAGCAGCATACTTTACTTACGCATGATCGGGTGATTTCCAATCAGAGCACCATCTGTCTCGTGGAGTTAAACTCAGATTACATCGTGGGTGGGACGTCGATCGAAACACCTGGAGGGGCAAGCTCATCTGAAAAAGAAGCATGTCTTTATCTTTTTAATTGGAAAAAAAAGGTTGTAGAAGACGTCTTTGTCCCAGTTGCAGGGGCGAGGGAAATCGTTCAACAGTATATGGATCGATTCCATCGTGTGCACGGCTTGACCGATTCCAGCCAATACTTCATCTGTGATCCATGTACACGGAAGGTTCTTTTCAAAAAAGACTTATCCCAATGGGGATGTGTGGTGCGGAACGGGCTTGCTTTTAATCAGGGAACGAGCTCGCTTCTTATTTTGTTATCCAATGCGCTGCTATCGGTGAAAATTGGAGAAGGGGAATTCTCTGATCCCATGGTGATGGTTCGGCTCCCAATGGAGGCATCAAGCGGAATGGTCTTTCGTGAAGGAAGGATTTATTTCGGAAGCGGCAGCCGTCTTTGCAGCATACATGCTGAATTTCCCATAACGTTGGATTCGCTCGATTAAATCAATTGTGGGGGGTGAATGCTTTGTACTCGTTAATGGAGTTGTCCTTAAAAGGGGTTCCCTCATTATTGGAGAATATCGAAACGATTAAAGATTGGAAGTCCAAAAGGGAATCGATTTTGAATGCGTGGATTGATTGCATTGGGAAGATCCCGCCATTGATCAAAACGCGAATGGACATTATTTCATGGGAGGATCATGATGACCATCTTCTTGTGAAAATTCGCTACTTATCCGTCTTTGGCGACTGGGTCCCGGCCAGCCTTTTAATTCCGAATGCAGGTAAGGGGAATAAATTAATAGCGCAAGAAGATGTCCGTAAAAGGTTGTCCCATAACGGAAGTAGCTTGCCAGCCATCCTAGCGCTTCATCCTACTTCTGAATCTGGAAAAGATGATATTTGTCTCGATACAGGGAGAGAAAACCGTCAATATGGCCTCGAGCTTGTTAAGAGGGGCTATTTGGTTTTAGCACCGGATACTATAACAGCGGGAGAGAGGGTGCTTCCACACGATCAGCCTTTTCATACGGCTTCTTTCTATCGGCAGCATCCAGACTGGTCTGCTGTCGGAAAAATGATTTCAGATCATCGCCAAGGAATCAGCCTGTTGGAATCATTGAGTATTGTTGACGCCGAAAAGATCGGTGTCATCGGCCATTCGCTTGGAGGCTATAACGGTTATTTCTTGGCGGGGGTGGATAAGAGGGTCAAAGCCGTGGTGTGCAGTTGTGGATTCACTACTTTGTCCCAGGATCCTGAAATACATAGATGGGGAAGAAGGGATTGGTTCACCCACATTCCAAAATTAAGCGATTATATCAATGAAGCGAGGGTTCCTTTTGAATTCAATGAGATAGCGGCACTTGCTGCCCCTGTACCTTTATTTATGTGGATGGGGCAGAATGATAAGATTTTCCCGCATTGGAAGCCTGCCGCGGATGGTCTGGCTGACTTGCATTCTCTGTACGCGTGGATGGGTGAGGAGGAAAAGTATACTTCTTTGATTGGAAGCGCAGGTCATGATTTCCCTTTAGAAATCAGGGGGATAGCGTATTCATTTCTTGATCGCTGGCTGTATGCGGGAAAACCATGACAGGTTGGAAGTCATTTTTGCAAAACTTCGATTACTCATTTAAAATTGGGGTTATCAAGCTGTATGGGAGCTGTCTGTTATGTTGAAAAGAAAAAGTGAATTTGAAGATCGCTACAATAGGTTTATTCATGAATTAAAGGAAGAAATTATATCCGGCAGAATCAAGCCGGGTGAATTCATCCTTCCAGAAAATACATTGAGCAAGGAATATGAGTTAAGTCGTGTTTCCATTCGGAAAGCACTCGCTCTGCTAGTTGAAGAAGGCTTGATTGAGAAAATTCCAGGAAAGGGAAACCGGGTGACCATCCCGCAAGATGCCCAAAAACAAATCATAAATCTTGGCTGGTTCTCAGATTCATATGAAATTGAAATTGCCAAGAAGATCATTGAGCGTTTTGAACAGCTGAACCCATATATTCGGGTGAGCCTGCAAATCCTGCCGAATAGCCAATATGTATACAATTTGACCGAGTCCATCGCCGCAGGAAACGGCCCCGATGTATTTATTGTATCTGACTACCATTTCCGGGAGCTGGCAGAGTCGCAGCGCTTGAATGTCATAGACCCTTTTTTGCCTGAACATATCAATCCGGAGAAAGACAGCTACGAAAAGGTTTTCGAAATGTTTACCTATGATCATCAACTTCTTGTGACACCATTCGTATTTTCCCCTGTCATGATTTGCTATAACCAAAAAATGTTTGAAAAAGCAGGGATTCCAAAGGATTTCCGAATGGAGACGTGGGATCAATTACTCGATTTTGCGAGCCTCAATACAAAGGATTTTGATGGAAACAATTTAATTGATCAATACGGTTTTTGCTTCTCCTCATTGACGAATCGTTGGCCTGTTTTCCTATTGCAGAATAATGGACGTTTCATGTCGGAAGATCGTTCCAAATCCATGATGAATAGCAAAGAGAACATTGAGGCACTTAATTTTTGTGTAGATTTGATGTATAAGCATCAGGTTTCGCCGATTTTCTCACACGGCAGTAATGTCCTGGCGGAAAACCTGTTTATGCGTGAACGTGCCGCAATGATCCTTACCACTTATTATTTTATGAACGAGTTCAGGGACCATAAAATCAAATGGGATATCCTCCCGCCCCCGCAAAAAACTGCCCCGGCAACCTTGCTCATTGGGGGGGCGCTCGGAATAAATGCCAACAGTGAAGTGAGAGAGGCAGCCAAGGCGTTGGTCAGCTATATGGTCAGCACGGAAGCTCAAACGATGATTAAGCAGAATGGCTGTACCATTCCGATGCTTCGATTTGTTGCGGAGGATAATTATTTGCTTCAGCCAGGCATCCATCCGGCCCATTATAACGCCTTTAAGGAAGTGATGCCGCATGCTGTCACCGTAAAGGACCTCAATGTGCAGATCAAGGAATTGGAATTGATTGAAAATGAACTCCATCTTCTTTGGGCTAATATGGAAAGGGCGGAGGATGCATGTAAACGGATCGATGCGATGTTGAATGAGGAAGCGGCCATTATTTAAGTTCAACGTAACGTTGGAAAGGAGTGGTGAATAGAATGGATACTTTTCAGGTTCTAAAAGATTTAAAGCCTCACCCTAGGATACTGTTTAATAATGAAGAAATAGTTGAAATGAAATCCCGGGTTGATGTTACTGAGGTTTCCGGTGGTGCCATTCGTTTCGACGAGATCTGGAGGGAAATCGAGCTTTTGGCTGAAAAGTATGCCAGTGAAAAAGAGTTCTCCGTTTCCTATCCAAGCTGTGATATTGTACTGAATATCCCGCTGCCGCTTGTTCAGCTTGAACCTGTTGAAGACCCGCCAGGCTATACCGATTATCCTTATTGGACCATGTACTCAAGGGCAATTGAAGAGAGAATCAAAGTATTGTCTGTTGCTTACGGAATGACTAGGAAAGATTCATTCGCCTCAAAGATAAAGGAGTATCTCTTCTCTCTTTCGGCTTTTTCAAGGTGGTATGAGTTTCCGAAAAGAGGAGCAGAAGGCAGTTTGAGTATTGCTCACTTTGTTTTGGCGGTGTCAATCGGCTACGATTCTATTTATAACACTCTTGCTTCGGAAGAAATTTGGATTGTTAATCAAGCCATATTTGAAAAAGGACTGAAGCTGCTGGGTATTGATTTGAACAATCATGACAGCCATAATATCATCGCTTCCAAGCGGGTCGCGATGTTCATAGGTGCGCTGACGATCTTGGAGGAAGACAATAAAGGTGCAATCGATCCTTTCCTGCAAAATTCCTCGGAGTATATCATCCGTTATATGAACAATAGGTTAGTAGAGCCAGAGATTGAGGGCTTATTATATTTAAATGTAGCAGCACGACATGTTCTGATGGCAGCAGACATTCTAAAGAGATCAACGGGAAATGATGAGCTGATCACGCATAAATATTTCAGCTTACTTCCTGAGTTATTCTTGTACATGCTAGGAACGGGTGGACAATCGAGCTTTGTCAATTTTTCCGATTCCTTTTATAAGCTGGATGTTTCCTACTTGATGGCTGTGATTGCCTCCAATACCGATCATCCCGTATGCAGTTGGTACATTCATCAATTCTTTGAGAAAAAATTAGACATTTTATTGGAATTCAGGAAAATCCCACCTCCCATCCACCCCGATTTTTACTATAAAAATAAATGCTCAAAGATATTCCCGACAATTGGTTGGGCGGCCTTCAGAAGCGGTTGGGGGAAGAAAGATCACCTTCTGGCATTTACATCAAGTGAGTCGGCAAAGGACCATAACCATTTTGATCAAAATAATTTCGTCCTCCACACAGCAGGGGAATGGCTGATCACTAATCCGGGATACCAGGATTATGTTGAAGGGCCAAAGCGGGAATACACACTTGGAACGGTGGGGCATAACAGTATGCTGGCAGATGGGAAGGGCCAATTGAATAGGGGCAGAAGCAGATTTGTTGATTGGTATTCATCTGAAGGCTTCTCTTTCATCATCGGGGAGGCAGCGGATGCTTATGATTCTTGTATTTCTGGATGGGAACGCAAAATTATTCACATCGATAAGCGGTATTTTGTCATAATCGACAAAGTCAGAAAAGAGAAGCCTGAGACTAAGCTATCATTTCTGTTCCATACACCTTCCAGAATAGAGGCTGGGGGTATGGTGCTGAGGCCTGGGGATAGAGCACAAGAAAGGACGGTCAAGTTTATAGGCGAGCATTCAGAAGCCGCGATTTCTGTTTGCTATCCTTTTAAGGCGGACAGCAAGGTATGCCATTACACTGGTGCAGAACAATATGGAACCTTTCTCGAAGTGGTTCCTCAAGAAATTCAAGAAGTCCAGTATATGGCCACATTAATTCAGCCGTTGGATCCGAGGGAAGGAAAGCCGAAACAGTCACCTTATACCTTAAAACACTCGGGTGCGCTTTTTGATTTGAAGGTAGAGAATGAAGACACAGTGGATTATTTGCTTATGAATGAGGAACGGACATGTGTTCACCAATCGACAGAGGACGGGATTGTGAGACTGGCAGGGGAGCAGGGCTGGGTTTCTTTTAATCAAGGCTCAAAAAATCTGCGCTGATAAATGGCTGTGAATTAGTTGTGCATGAAACCCTCATTATTCAATCCAGTGAACAAATAAATGTCTCTGTAAGCTTTTATGAGAAGGAAGCAATTGTGAAATTGGAACAACGGAGTAAAAGCTATGTGTTTGTTAAAACTCCAGAACCATTAAAAGTTGTTGTGAACGGAAATTGTCCAGTTAGGGATTTGGGTAAATACAATGCTGAAAAAAGCGGCATGGAGTTCAATCTGCCAAATGGAAACTATGAAATAGTGCTTATTTTCTCAAGCACTCTAGTAATGTAGGCAAGCCTGATGTAAGATGTAAATAATCAGACTATTTACATTATTTAGGGAGGGAGGCATTTACATGGAATTGACAGGATGGAAAGGCGGCCTTTATCGCTATGGAAATTGGGCCATGAAATTGGCATGCCTCAATCTCCTGTGGCTCTCGGGGATTCTCATTGGAGTGGGTGCGGCTGGTATGTTTCCTTCTACCGTTGCGATGTTTTCTGTCGTCCGGAAATGGAATCAGAGCGGCGATCTTGACCTTCCTTTGATTTCGTATTTCAAAAAGGAATATCAAAGGGAATTCCTCAAATCTAATCTATATGGCTATGCATGGGTGGCGATAGGGCTCATCCTCTATGCGGACCTTCATTTCTTCCGCGGCATCCCTTCTTTAACGGGAATTCTATTTACGTTTTTCTTCTTTCTCTTGGGCGTTATTTATCTGGCAGCGTTGCTTTTTGCTTTCCCGGTTTATGTTCAATACGAACTTGGCATTTTTCAATACATAAGAAACGCAGTCTACATCGCGCTTTCGAATCCGCTCTATTCCATATTAATGGCTCTGGGACTTTATTTTCCATATTACTTGATGATGAAAATACCTGGACTCCTTCCTTTTTTTGGAGGGAGCTTGATTACCTTGCCTCTCATGCTGTTGTCGCTTCGCCTCTTTGAACTGATTGAAAAAAAGAATAAGGAGTAGGAAAAATTTTTCATTAAAAATCATTGAATTTTCTAATAATTTGTATTATTGTTACCTTATAAATACATGTTGTATACATGTATGGAAATTTCAGAAAATACATATGAGAGAGGAGAGTCGGTTTGTGGAAGCCAAGCCCAGGTCAGAACGAATGTCTTCTAATGCCGTTCATCATAAAATCAGCGCAGAAACAAAGTGGGGAAGTATCAGAAAGAAAATTTGGCGCGATCGATATTTGTACTTGCTTGTCTTGCAGGGTATTTTATTTTTCTTGATCTATCGTTATGTCCCGATGGCGGGTCTTTTACTAGCTTTTAAGGATTATAGTCCGTTCCGCGGCTTTGCCGACAGTCCATGGGTGGGGATGAAAAATTTCAAACTTATCTTTGAGGGGCCGGAAGTCATCCAGGTTATCTGGAATACGCTGCAAATTTCACTTCTTCAGATCATTTTTGCCTTCCCGATCTCCATTTTGCTTGCCTTGATGTTAAACGAATTGAGGAACCAGGTATATAAACGTTTCCTTCAATCCATTGTCTATATGCCCCATTTTCTATCATGGGTTGTTGTCGTCGGTATTACGGTCATCTTTTTGAGGAGCGAGGGTCTAGTAAACAATTTCATGGGTAAGTTCGGAATGGACCCGCTTCCCTTTCTTACCGACCCTGCCTGGTTCAAGCCACTTATTGTCATCCAGGTCATCTGGAAGGAATCAGGGTGGGGGACGATCATCTTTTTGGCAGCGCTTTCAGGGATCAGCCCGCATTTATATGAAGCTGCTGTAATGGACGGTGCAGGACGGTGGAGGCAGATTTGGCATATTACGCTTCCAGCGCTGAAGAGCACCATCATCATCCTGTTGATTCTCCGCCTGGGAAACGTCATGGACAACGGTTTTGAACAAATCTTCCTGATGCTCAATCCATTTAATATGGAGTCAGGAAATGTCCTTGATACATTCGTTTATTTTAAGGGGATTCAGCAGGCGAACTACAGTTTTGCGACAGCCGTGGGATTGTTTAAAGGGGCCATTGGTCTGGTGCTTGTAGTGTTGGCAAACAGACTGGCCAAACGGTTTGGAGAAGAAGGTTTATTTTAACTAGAAAGTGTGGGGATTGCTTTGTCTAAAACTTCACCCGGTGAAAAAGTTTTTAATGGAATCAATGGTATTTTACTTCTGATCATAGCAGCTAGTATGATTCTCCCTTTCCTTTATATATTTGCCGTCTCCTTTTCAAGCTTGAGCGATTTTTTGGAAAATGTTTTCTCCTTTGGCCGAAGGAATGGGTGACAGATGCTTATAAATACATACTGAGCTCCGATCCTTTCATCCACTCCATCTTCGTCACCATTTACATTACCGTGGTGGGGACGTTTGTCAATTTAATATTTACCTCGACAATGGCTTATGCATTGGCAAGAAAGATATACGGACAGCGGACGATCCTCTTCCTTGTGCTTTTTACTATGCTGTTTTCCGCGGGGATGATCCCAACCTATATGATTGTCAAAGCAACAGGATTGCTGAATACGTGGTGGTCTTTGATCATTCCGGTAGCCATCAGTCCGTTTAATTTAATTATCATGAGGCAATTTTTCATGGCAATCCCAGAAGAGCTTTCAGAAGCGGCGATCATTGACGGGGCAAATGATTGGCAGATATTCACGAGAGTCGTTTTGCCACTCTCGAAGCCTGCACTGGCTGCATTCGGCCTCTTTTATGCAGTCAGTCATTGGAATAGTTACTTTACCGGGGTTTTGTACTTGAGTGATCCTGCGAAATGGCCGATTCAGGTCATTTTGCGGCAAATCGTCATCGTAAATGAGCCAAATGCAGCTCTCGGATCACACGAGATGATGGAAGTGCTCCCCCCGCCTGAAACGGTACAGATGGCAGCTATTCTATTAGCTACCGTTCCTATATTGATTGTCTATCCATTTCTGCAAAAACATTTTGCTAAAGGAGTGATGCTTGGTTCCGTAAAGGGCTGATTGAGTGATGCTGTTTGCATGGTACAGTGTGTCAAATAAATATATGGAGGGGTTAATTTGAGAAAAAAACATTTGTTGGCTGGTTTTCTAAGTCTTTCCCTTAGTTTTTCATTGATTGGCTGCACCTCGGATGAAACAAAAGGAGACGCTGATAGTAAAGGAACTGACACTAAAACAGCAATGGACCCGTTCGATCATAGCAAAAAATATACAATTACCGGGATGACTTTCCGATATGGTGATCCGCCGCCAGCATCAAGCCCCGGTATCGATATGATCAATGAGCGATTCAATGTCGATTACAAACCTGAAATCATTCCTCAGGGTGATTATGCAGAAAAGTCTTCAGCCATTGTCGCCTCTGGCAGCATGCCAGATATGATCGGCTTCACTGCGGACGATAATCGATTCTATCAATGGGCGAAGGAAGGCGCTTTCCTCCCGCTGAATGATTACCTGAAAGAATATGAAACACTCTCCAAAATCCCTGATCATGTCTATGATTCTTTTAAAGTGAATGGCAAGATTTATGGGATTCCACGCTATTCAAACCCATATCCACTGACGCCGATCATTCGCAAGGATTGGCTGGATAATCTGGGATTGGAAATGCCGACGAACTACGAGGAATTGGAAAAGGTTGCGATTGCCTTTACAAAAGATGACCCTGATCAAAATGGAAAAGATGACACATATGGCCTTGCGGTTGGGGAAAATATAAATCCCAACTTCAATATGGGGGCCTATTGGGATGCCAGTGCCTGGTACCATAAAAACGACGACGGCGACTTCATTCCCGGGATGATTTCCGATGGGCGGAAAGGTTTGATTCAGTTCTTTGCCGACCTTTATAAAGAAGACGCTATGACAAAGGATTTCGCCGTACTGAATTGGGCAGATACAAATAATGAATTCTACTCAGGAAAAGCAGGAATCTTTGTCGGTGGTGTCGCTGGTATGAGCGAAGATTATTTAAGTGGATTGTTGAAAATCGATCCTAAAGCGAAGTTAGTGGCCATTCCGCCATTTAAAGCACCAGATGATTCTCAAGGGTTCACGATGGGCTCTGGGTATTCAGGGATCTTGGCCCTCAATGCCAAGCTGGAAGGCGACAAAGGGAAAATATATCGGACTTTGGAATTGGTGGACGCAGGTAAAAAGTTCTTCCCAGCCGATCAACGAAATCCGCAAAATCAAGACTTCGACTGGATGTGGGGCAAAGAAGGCAAAGGATATAATATGGAGAACGATTTGCCTGTCCGTGTACCGACTTTCTCTTCCGAAGGATTGGCGCCATCCACGTACTTCCTGGATAACAGAGAATATGTACCATCTGATGCAGATGTGCGCTATGCGGACGATTACAAGCTTCCTGAAATGAAGGAGCTGGTCAATTCCCTGCAGGATATGTTTAATGACAGCCATATGTATATCAATCCTTCCTATGGCGTCATTTCGAAAACTGAACAGGAAAAAGGAGCCGACCTGATGCAGTTCCTGACAAACGAACAAGCAAAAATGATAGCCGGCCAAAGACCAGTATCTGATTGGGATAAACTAGTCGACGAATACCTCAAGCGCGGTGGATCCGACATCATAAAAGAAATGAATCAAGGCATCAAAGACAAAGGGTATACAGATAGAAAGTGGGAATAGAAGGTGTTTAATAGGGGTATGCCCCCTAAAGTGAAGGGTGACAGGCACCATCCAGGAATTGGATGGTGCCTGTCACCCTTTCAATCACTATTTGTCGAAATACATTGAATTATCAAATTTTTTATGCGTATAATTATTATGTACTAGATAACATTTTTATTAGGGGGTAGAAAATGGCACAGCAAGGGAAATTTAAAAAAGAACTTAGTTTTCTCGATTTAACATTTCTGGGCTGCGGATCGATCATTGGCTCCGGCTGGTTGTACGGGGCAATGAATGGTGCCAAGCTCGCAGGTGCGCATTCTTGGATCTCTTGGGTGATCGGCGCAATCATTTTTATTTTATTAGGCCTCGTTTATGCAGAATTATCCGCTGCACTTCCGCGATCTGGCGGATTTCTTCGTTTTCCAGATTATACGCACGGTTCCATGGTTGGGTATCTCATCGGTTTTGCCTCTTTGCTCGGTTATACGAGTGTCATCGGGGTTGAAGTCATCGCGGTTCGAAGCTATGCCACCCATTATTGGGCAGCACTCTCGACGGCAGATGGCGGTCCGACAACCTTGGGTTTTATCGTACAAGCACTCTTAGTCCTCATCTTCTTCTTAATCAACTACTGGAGCGTCAACTTCTTTGGAAAAGTAAACACCTTTGTCACGTTCTTTAAATTTGTCGTACCAATCTTGATCATGGTTGTCTTATTCATGAATATGGATGTCAGCAACTTCCACGCTGGCGGCGCAGATCCGGGAGGCATTCACGGTGTCTTCAAAGCCGTGGTTGGCGCCGGGATTGCTTTCGCCTTCCTTGGTTTCCGGCAGTCGGTCGACTTTGCCGCGGAAGCACGAAATCCACAAAGGGACATCCCGTGGTCGATCATCATCTCGATCGCTCTTTGTCTAGTGCTTTATGTATTGCTGCAATTAGCCTTTATCGGCGCGGTTCCTGCAGATGTCGTGGCTGCAGGCTGGTCAAGCCTCGACTATTCTTCCCCGTGGGCTGATTTGGCGCAGACATTGGGCATCATCTGGCTTGCCAATCTTGTCTTGATTGATTCGGCGATTTCACCTGCTGCGACGGGGAACATCTTCCTTTCCGGTACAGCGCGCGTCATGTTCGCTTGGGCGAAAAACGGATATTTTTATTCCATTTTCCGCAAGGTCGATCCAAGAACAGGTCTTCCGCGCGGCGCATTATGGCTGGCACTGATCCTTGGAATCGCGTGGACGCTTCCGGCTCAGTTCCAGGTATGGAGCGGTCTCGTTGGCGCTGTTACAGCTGCCTTTGTTTTCACGTACATGACCGGGCCGATTTCCGCAGCATCACTACGGAAAACGAATCCGGAACTTAAACGTCCATTCTATTTAAAAGGAATGGGCATCGTATCACCGTTAGCCTTCATCGCAGCATCTTTCATTGCGTATTGGAGCGGCTGGGACGTTGTGAAATTGCTCGTCCTCATGCTTGTCGGCTCGCTCGTGCTTTACTTTGCTTTCGTCGATAAAGATGAAAAACTGCGGGCAACTTTAAAAGAGGACTTCAGAGCATGTCTATGGATGTTCGGGTACTATGCATTCATGCTGATCATGTCCTATATCGGTTCATTTGGTCCAACGAATGATGCCGGCGAAAAACCGCACCAGCTCATCAGCGGCCCTTGGGATACACTCGTCGTGGCTATCGGTTCCTTGGTCATCTACTACTGGGGTGTGAATACATCCTTGAAGAAAGCTAGAATTACCGAGGAAGAGGAAGTAGAAGAATAAAAAAGAAATCACCGTCCTGGTCGGACGGTGATTTTTTAAGGAATCAGGCTGTTTTAGGGTTCGGGCCATATTTATTTTCGCCATCCTGGCTGCTCTGACAAAAGAAAATGATTAAGACAATGATTCCAACAATCGGAATCAGGGCAACCAACAACCACCAACCGCTTTTTCCCGTATCATGCAGTCGGCGCAAGCTTACTCCAAGTGCTGGGAGCAAAGTAGCAAGATAGTAGATCCCCTTCAGGTATGGATCGATATCTGCGAAATATTCTATCGTTGCAAGAATGAATATTATAATTTGATTAATCAGCAAATACATCCAATATTCCTTCCGTCTAGCCCTCCCTTGAAATCCAACATAATTTTTCAATACTTTCAAATACCATTCCATGAAATATCCCCCCGGATGAAATGTATTGCGATGAACACAATCTTTAACATCCTATCATATAATTTCCTTGCGTCTGAAATTTTTCTAGTAAAATATTATTTTGATGAGCCCTTCATATCATACTTACACAATTGAAGTTGATTTACTTATGGACAAGCTTCTATTCCAGAAAATGTGATGAATACGAAAGGTTTATTTGATTCGCAGTTATATAAATATAACAAACCACCGTCCTAGTTAGAGCGGTGGTTTGTTAATAGGGTATTACCTATGTAAATATGGTCTGTGTCACACTTTAGGATTCGGGCCATACTTATTTGCTCCATCTTGGCTGTCCTGGCAAAAGAATATTAGCAGAACGATTAATCCGACAATCGGTATGATGGCGATCAATAACCACCATGCACTTTTTCCAGTATCATGCAGTCTGCGAAAACTGACTGCGAGTCCTGGGATCAAAACAGCCAAGGAATACAGACCTAATATTATGGAAGGAAGATCTGCAGCATGCTGTAAAGCAGTAAGAATGAGTACAATGATTTCGTTTATCAAAGCATACATCCAATATTCCTTGCGTCTAGCCCTTCCTTGAAATCCAACATAATTTTGCAATACTTTTAAATACCATTGCATGTAATGTCCCCCCGGATGAAATTAATTTTGAAAAACACAACCTTTAATATTTTACCATATAATTCCTGTTATCTTGAGTTTTTCTAGTGAAATATTTTTCATGATCCTCCATCTTACATATACGCCAATTTAAGGTAATTTGCACATGAACAAGATTCCTTTCCAAAAAATGTGATAGAATACGAAAGGTTTATTTGATATGCAGTTTTATAAATATAACAAACTGCTAATTTCATCTAAGAAAAATACATAATGGGAGTTGGAAAGGAAAATGGGTCGATTATCAAAATCTTTACGTATGTTGATGGCAACGGCTGCAACTGCGGCAATTGTTGCGGTGGCTACAGCACCTGCTGCTGCGGCTTCGTTCAGCGATGTTTCCGATCGCTATGAAGAAGCAGTTGGCTATTTAGTAAATGACGGGGTTACCAATGGTTTGACAGATTCAAGCTTTGGGGTTTCTCAGCAAATCAAACGGGCAGATGCTGCCGTGATGATTGCCAGAGCGCTGGATTTAGAGTCCAAAGATGCCCCAGATGCAGGATTTACAGATGTCCCTCAGCGTGCGCAGTCAGCGGTTAACAGCTTGAGGCAAGAGGGAATCATCAATGGGAAAACGGCGTCGAGCTTTGGTGCAAATGACAAATTAACACGAGGCGAAATGGCCATTATTTTAACTCGTGCCTATCATTTTGGAGGCACTGGGGAAGTTCCCTTCACAGATGTGAACTCACGCTATATGGATTATGTCAAAGCGCTTGTTGCCAATGGGATTACGAAAGGTAAAACTGAAACGCAATTTGGAACAGGTCAGAAAATTACACGTGGGGAATTCGCCCTTTTTATATACCGGTCTGAAAAATCAATTGAACCTAAAGTGATCAATGTCAGCAGCTTAGAGGATATGAGCGTGACAGAAGGGGAAAAAGTCAATCTTCCTGGTAAAATAGAAGTGACTCTCGAGGACAATACGAAAGCCCAAAAGGAAGTTGTTTGGGATGAGGCAGATTTCAGCAAGGCTGGCGAATACATAGTAAAAGGGGATGTGGCCGATTCTGATCTGCAAGCTAAAATTAAAGTGGTTATAAAGGAGTCAGAGGCTACCCTGGCTGTGAAAAAAGCAGATGAAGCGATTGCTGCTTTGCCAACAGAAATTACATTGGAAAATGAAGATGTGGTGAAAGAAGCAAGGTCTTTCGTTGATGCGGCTTATCAGCTAAATGATCAAGCGGATATTGAAGGAATCGCTGTTTTGGAAAAAGCAGAATCTATGATAGCGTTCTTGCATGCAAAGGAAGATGCGGAGAATGCAATCGCAGCACTTCCGGCGTCCATCACGCTTGCAGAAAAAGCTGCAGTCGATGCAGCACGCACGAAGGTGGAAGCTGTTTACAATTTGGATAAAAATGCAGATGTAGAAGGAATTGCAATTCTTAAAAAAGCAGAAGACGCATTAGCCTTACTTGAAGCAAAGGAAATGGCAGAAAAGGCAATTGCAGGTCTTCCTGAGATCGTGACGTTAAACGAACAAAACGCGGTGAAAACAGCCCGTGTAAAAGTTGACGACGTGTTGAACATGGATTCTTCCGTTTCAATTGAAGGAATCGATAAGCTTGAGGCAGCCGAACAAGAGATTCACAGACTTTTGGTGGAAAGTGCTGTAGTGAGATTAAATACTTCTGGAAAAAAATTAAAAACCAATAAAACGTATCAGCTGACTTCGACCGTAACACCAGATGAAGTTTCTGATTTGGCTGTAGCTTGGAGTTCCGATAACCCCAACGTTGCAACCGTAGATCAAAATGGCGTGGTGAAAACGATCAGCGAAGGTGAAGCAACCATTACAGCCCAGCTTGAAAAGGGACATACGGCGGTCTGCCAAATCACTGTCAGCAACAAACCAGATTTAAGCTTCAACACGTATGCATCCATGACCATCAATGGTGTCATCAATGGAGTCAACACCTCCTTTTACAACTTGAGCGAGGATACCATTCAAGTGGAAAAAGTTGAAGTGTATGAAGGTTCTACAAAAAGAGCAGAGTTTTCTGCACAAAATATGCAGGACAGTGGAATTACAACTGAAATCCCTGCCTACCAACAATTTGGAATGAGCATTTCGTTCAAACTCGGCCTCTGGGCAACAAGCGAGAACTATGTGAAATACACCATTAGCGTCGGCGACGATACGTATGAGTATATTTCTAACATAAATAATTAAGTTGATTGTGAAAAACCTCAATCCGTAAATGGGTTGAGGTTTTTTTTGTGGATAGTTCGCGGCTGTATTAATGGATAGGTTATATTGTTTTCTTAATCATTTTCCCGTATCTCGAAACAACTGCCCCGCTATCCCAGGATCGACGGCTCTTGGATTGGCGTGCTTTCAACGTATCTTCCTGCAGCAGCGTCCCAAAGTTATTGGTCGGCAACAAGGGCAACCCATGCTTCGCACACAATCTATCCAGGTAGGGCCTCATTTTTGATGTATCCTGGGAGTTGCTTCCATGTCCATGGGCGTAGAGGACACTGGCGATCGGGAGTTTTTTAATGTTAAAAGATTTATAGACTCTTAAGAAGAAATCCCAGTCCCAGTAATTGTTTATCTCAGGATCGAAGCTGCCGATGACTTCATGGATCTTCTTCCGGTATATTGTCCCGGAAGGTACATAGGTTGAGTAGGTCTTCATATCATCGATGGTGTAGTCATAGGCAAAGAGTCTGTGATGAAAGGGTTGTCGGCCAAATTCCTCTACCGTAAATTCAAACATCTCTGCATCAGTATGGACAAAGTCCGCTTCACCGGCATCGAGAACTTTTACGCATTCTTCGATATGATGCGGCAGCAGCATGTCATCGTCATCGCATAGCAAAATATAGTTCCCACTGGCTGCGTGGACGCCTTCATTCCGGGCGACAACATGACCCAGCTTTCTATCGGGCTGGATGAGTTTTAGATTCAACTCGGGATAGAGCTCCTTAATAAAATCTACTTTCTCCCCAAAATCATTAACAATGATGATTTCCAATTGTTTATACGTTTGACGGAAGAGGCTTTCCACAAGCTCACACAAAAACATTCCCCGGTTAAAGGTAGGGATGATTACGCTTACTAAAATATTCATAAATATTTCTCCTGTGTAGGTATAATTAACCATTAACTATTATAGTGGATATTTTGGTTAATATGTCTGTATTTTTGCAGAAAGAGGAGAGCCTCCACATAATCTATTACTCTATAAATAATTTTCCTTTGTTTTTCTTCAAGTGTTCCTTCGCCCCATTCCGCCATTTCTTCACCGCAGAAATGGAGACGCCTTCTTTCTCTGCGATATCTTTGGCCGTCATTCCGTAGAGGAAGGTGTAAAGGACCCATTTTGTCTGGTTTTCGGTCAGTTTGGTGCAATAGGAAAGAAGGGTGTCTCGGTCATTTAGTGCGACACTGAACATTTGATGGTCGTTTTCGATGTTCTCCCAGTATTCTTCCTTGGCGTAGGTGAAGGTTTCCTCTCTTTTTACGGAAGATTTGAGTTCCTCTGTCATTGCTCCCTTGATGTTGATGTAAGCATAGCTGGTGAAGCTTCCTTTTGAAGGGTCCATCTTTTCATAAGCCTTCCACAATCCGATCAGCCCTAGTTGATAGAACTCATCTTTGTTTTTGTACAGGTTGAGTGAATGGACGATTTTGTGGATCATCGGTTCATATTGCTTTTGTATTTCTTCAAAACTGGTCATGCTCCGAACCTTTCGGGAACGGCCGGCCTTCCAGGTAATCCAATTGGTTGTGTTTACTATAATCATTGGGGGAGGAATGCTTCAAAGTTTGGAAATTTAAAAATCTTGTAGGGAAAATTTAATTATCAAGGCTGGTTTTTTAATTTTCTATACATTAAAATTAGAAAATTCTGCAAAATTAGACTTATTTCACGGGAAATAATGTATAATAAGCGGGAAGGAGGGGGATTTATGGAGAAAAAACCTTATTTGGTTTCGCAAAACACGATGGCCCTGGAGCCGATTTATCATGAAGTGTTTCGGACGAAGATTTATGATGTGCAAGGAATTTATTATTCGACCTTAACGTCCATGGAGTTGCTGGAAGCTGCCTGTTTGGAGAGGGGATCAGATTACTCAGGCAGAATCAAGGCAGTCCGGAGAAAGCTTGGTTATCTGAAGAAGACACCTCTGATGATTTCCCGCCATGAAATGATCTACGCGTTCCCCACAAAATCACCTGAAGACTATGACAACGTATGGATTTTTCATCGTCATATTCAATCATTTCAAGCACTTCGAAGAAAAGTTGTTGCCGTTGTCTTTGCAAACGAAATGACCATAGAAGTGAACTGTTCTTCCTACACCTTTCAGACGCAGCGTGAGAAAACGGCGCAATGCCTATGCCACTTCTCATCGCCGCCATTCACAAAACTCCACTCATCTCAGAAATCCAATCCTGTTAATACATAAAAGTTAAATATGAAGGAAGAGGATCTGGGAGATGAGAACAAACCCAGATCTTTTTGATTTTTCGACTGTAGTCGAGTTTAATCAAACGTTTGATTAAATTCGCAAGGAAGATTGAAGTATCAGGATAATTTAAAAGGTGACAGGCACCATCCATTTTCTGGATGGTGCCTGTCACCTTTTTCGTCACTTTTTTAGTGCACGGTCGTATTCGAGAGGGTTGCGTATAGTTCCAGGGCTTCAGAAACGTTGTAGTTTTTGTGGACGATGCCGTTGATGGCGCGGATCATGGCCTCTGGATGTTGGGATTGCCAGATGTTCCGCCCCATGTCGACGCCTGCTGCTCCTTGTTTCATTGCGTTGTAGGTAAGGTCGAGTGCATCTTTGATTGTGTTGAGCTTCGGTCCGCCCGCGATGACGATCGGGACGGGGCAGGTGCTGGTGACTTTTTCGAAGTCGTCACAGTAATAGGTTTTGACAATGTCAGCTCCCATTTCGGCTGCAATCCGTGAGGCGAGTGCAAGGAATCTGGCATCGCGCTTTTCCAATTCTTTTCCGACTGCGGTGATGGCGAGCACAGGGATCCCGTAGTCGTGTGCATCGGTGACCACATTGGCCAGGTTGTTGACGGTTTGGGTTTCGTAGTCCGATCCGACGAAAATCGAGACGCCGACACCGACGACATTGTGGCGGATGGCTTCCTTGACCGGTGTTACGATATGCTCGTTGGCCAGGTCGTTCAGGACGCTCGGACCGCCTGAGACACGCAGCAGCATTGGTTTATCTACATCGGCCGGGATGCAGGCATCGAGCGATCCACGTGTGACGAATAGTGAATCCGTATGCGGGAGAAGCTTTTTGACGGTTTCACCCGGCTTTTCCAATCCATGGACAGGACCGAGGAAATAGCCGTGGTCAATGGCAAGCATGACGGCCTTTCCATTCGGCAAGATTTGGTTCATTCTATTTTTAAATCCCCAATTCATGGTTCTTCACTCCTTGATTTTTGGATTTTCGACAATGACGGAATCCCGTTCGTTTATATGAGGTGACTTGATGAATACAGCTTTGAAGTCAACCGTGTTCGTATTTTTTAGATAATGAGCTTCCATCGGCCTGACTTGGAGCATATCGCCCGCTTTGACATGAACGGGATTGCCGTCTATATAAATATCAATTTCACCTTCAAGGATGTAGAAGATTTCTTCGCAGGTTGTATGATAGTGATTGTCGTGGTCATCGCCTGGTTTTAAAAGAACAACGCCAACATCGACGTTTGGTCCTTTCGTTAAGTATTTCGGGCCGTGTGTACCGTAGCGGTATTCAACGTCCTTTTCACTGACATGGATCATACCTTTCACCTCCTCTCAAATGGATATTCCCGGTGCGATCCACATGTGGCGGGTCTTGCCTGAATCTGCGAGCTTCAGCTGCTCGGCGTAGACGCTGCGCCAGTTTTCATAGATTGCTAGATATTGTTGATGATGGTCCTCGTTTGGCTGATGGACTCTTTCCCATTTCACAAGCTCGGCAACCGCCGTTTCAAGATCCGGATAGAGGCCGACTGCGATTCCTGCCATGATTGCAGTTCCGAGCGCCGCCGCTTCTTTTTCGACAGGGACCTTTACCGGGATCCCCAGTACGTCTGCGAGCGTTTGACTCCATAGCTTTCCTTTCGACCCTCCGCCGGCAAAAATGGCTTCCTGCGGGTAATGGCCGGTGACATCCTCGACGATTTTTAAGTTTCCGTAAGTGATGAGTGCGGCATTTTCCTGGATCGATTTAAACAGTTCTTTTTTGCCGGTTTTAGCGGCATCTAAAGTAAGGTTCAAAAAGGAGGGGGCTGCATGGCGCCATGACATGTAATCCATCACATCTGAAAAAATTGGGATGATGCCGTTGGAACCGATCGGCACATCCTTTGCTTTCTCCTCCAAAATTTCGTAAGCATCACGACCGGTTCTCGCCGCTTCCAGCATTTCCGTTTCACAGAAGGCATCGCGGAACCATCTCATGACGAGGCCAGGGAAAAAGGCGATCGTTTCGATTTGCCAAAGGTCCGGGATGGCATGGCAGTTGACACGGATGCGGTTTTTCGGATCAACGACAGGCTCTTTGATATTGATTTCCTGCTGCCAGAAGCTTCCTCCGCAAATAAAGGTTTGACCGTCCTTAATGGCGCCGACCCCGATAGAAGCCATTTGGGCATCGCCGCCTCCGCTGATGACAGGCGTTCCTTTTGAAAGACCAGTCGCAGCTGCCATCGATTCAGAGATGGTACCCAATAGCTGGCCGGCTTCATTGACAGGT
This sequence comes from Falsibacillus albus, assembly GCF_003668575.1. Taxonomy (NCBI): domain Bacteria; kingdom Bacillati; phylum Bacillota; class Bacilli; order Caryophanales; family Bacillaceae; genus Falsibacillus; species Falsibacillus albus. The sequence continues at coordinate 163,693 of NZ_RCVZ01000008.1, forward strand.
GGGAAAATATTGTTCTTTAAGTCGCAAGCCTCTGCAATCACCGGAGTCCACGTCCGGGTTTTTAAATCAAAAATACCGGTGGTGCAGCCATTGGATGGATCGACTTGAAGCATATTTGTCAGTTTATAAAGGATCCAATCGTTGATCATCGTCATATAGGCAGTCTTTTCATAGAGGTCAGGCTGATTCTTTTTAAGCCAAAGAAGTCTTGGCAGGGCACCAAGGGCAAAGGTCTGGCCCGACTGTTCGTAAAGTTTCTTTTCCAAATCGGGGTCGATGCTTTTTAGCTCCTTCGCTTCGGCGGCAGCTCGGGAATCCACATTGGCACAAGCCCATATTTCCTTTCCGCTGTGGTCATACAGAACAAAGCCTTCACGCATACTAGTGGCACTGACGGCTTTAATCGCTGTCGGGTCTACACCGGATTTATTCAGAACTTGAGAAATACAAGTGTTGACCAGCTCCCAGTTTTTCTCTACATCAAAATTCATCGATCCTGGAAAGCGCGGGTCTTCGATGTGGGTCCATTCGAATTGGGACGCGGCCACCTGGTTTCCATTTTTATCGAAAAGCAGTGCCCTGACGCTGCCGGTGCCCGCATCAAAGACGAGAATATACTCCATTTCGTTTCTCCTCCTTTTTTGAAAAAATCCTTTATCTGCACTGCAAGTGATGGAGAAATCCCGCCAAGTGAAGGAATCAACTCCGTAAGTGATGGAGAAATCCCCCCAAGTGAGGGAATCAACTCCGTAAGTGATGGAGAAATTCCCCCAAATGAGGGAATCATCTCAGCAAGTGATGGAAAAAATCCCGCCAAGTGAAGGAATTAGCTCCGCAAGTGATGGAGAACTTCCACCAAGTGAAGGAATCAACTCCACAAGTGAAGGAGAAATCCCGCCAAGTGATGGAATCATCTCTGCAAGTGATGGAAAAATCCCGCCAAGTGAAGGAATCAACTCAGTAAGTGATGGAGAAATTCCCCAAATGAGGGAATCATCTCCGCAAGTGAAGGAATCATCTCTGCAAGTGAGGGAATCATCTCCACAAGTGATGGAGAAAATCCGCCAAGTGAAGGAATCAACTCCACAAGTGATGGAAAAATTCCGCCAAGTGAAGGAATCATCTCTGCAAGTGATGGAAAAATCCCACAAAGTGAGGGAATCAACTCCGTAAGTGATGGAGAAATCCAGAAACATAACATAATGAGTGCCGCTAAAAGCAGAAACCAGCAAATTTTCACGACGCATTAAGGGGAATCCGGGGTGAAATGCTAATCCAGCTTTTTTATTAAAGCTTTGGCTGTTTCTTCATCCGTGATGATCGTGTTGAGGTAGCCTCCTTTAAGTGCGCCGTAGATGGCATCGATCTTTTTCGGACCTCCGGCAACGCCGATGACGTTGTTCAGGTCTTTCAATGTACTGATGTTGGTGCCGATGAGCCGCTCGTGATGCGGCAGGTCAAGCGGTTCGCCATCGGCATCGAAGAATTGGCCTAGTATGTCGCCGACGGCATTTTGGTTTTTGATGTAGACCAATTCATTCAGGGTCATTTTTTCTTCCTTTATGATGGTGGAGGTTTTGGATAGTCCCCCGATTCCGACGACGACGTGATGGGAAAGGCTGGCGAGGTCAAGGATGTCCTTGACTGACGGCTCGGATAGCATATTGGCAGCCATTTCTTTGGTTGAGGCCAAAAATGGTGCAGGAATCACGTGGATGCCGCCTTTGAATTTATCGAGTCCGCCTTCCAATGAATGATCCCGTTTCTGGAAGTAATAGTTCACGCCGCCGGTCAGAGTGACCATGGAGACTGTAATGGACGGATCGATCGTCAAGGATTCGATCGTCCGGGATACGGCTTCTCCCCAGCCAAAACCGATCAATTCATGATTGGCGATGGTGTTTTCCATATATTGTGCGGCCGCTTTTGCCAAGGAGCGGCTAAGGTCATGCTTGGGTGTCGGGATGACAAAGGCGTTGGAAATAGCAAAGGCATCCATCAGCGTGTGTTCGATTTCCAAGCAATTCACGCCGTCTCCTTTAATGTGAAATTGGACGATATTTTCTGCCCTTGCCCGGTCGAGCAGGCGGACGACTTTATTTCTAGATAGGTGAAGGAGATCGGAAATTTCAGTTTGGGTCAAATTATCTTTGTAGTAGTACCAGGCGACCTTGATCAGCAGGTTTTGAGTAAAAATATCTTTGCTTGTCAATTCCATCCAACCTCTCAACAAATAATCGGGGGCTCAACAAATGTTTCATTTTGAGCCGATAGGAAGGGCTCTCGATCATGATGAGAGCTGCTTCTAAATATTTGGATAATTCAGCATATGTGTGTCGGGGAGGGAATATACTTCAGTAAATATTTACTATGTAAGCGCTTTAATGAAAGGGTGTTCATTTTTCAAGGGGTAAACAAAAGTTCACGGGTGAATGAAATGTTCAAAATCAGGTGGGTTGGTGATCAAAATGAACAACGAACTGATTCGTATCCGGCAGATATATAAGCAATTTTCGAACCACACTGTTTTAAAAGGCATTGATCTGACCCTGCATAAAGGGGAGGTGTTTGCCATTGTCGGGGGAAACGGTGCGGGGAAATCGACCTTGATGAAAATCATCACGGGCCTGTACCGTCCCGATGAAGGAGAAATGATGGTGGAAGGGAAGGACGTTTCTTTTCAAAAGCCAGCCGATGCGCATAAGCACGGGATTTACTTGGTTCCGCAGGAGCCGTTGATCTTTCCCAACATGACGATTCGCGAAAATATTACGATCGGATTAAAGGAGTCAAAAGCAGAATGTACAAAGCGAATCAACGATTATCTGTCGCTGCTTGGATGGAAGCTGGATCTGGGAAGGAAGGGATTGACGCTTTCAATCGCTGAGCAGCAGCTTGTGGAGCTTCTAAGGGGATTGGTCCGGAACGCCAAGATCCTGATTTTGGATGAACCGACATCAACCCTGACCTTCAGTGAAATCCATTCTTTATTCGCCACGATTAAAAAGTTGACGAGTGAAGGGTTGGGTGTGTTTTATATCACCCACCGGCTGACGGAAATCTTTGAACTGGCTGATGCGGTTGCAGTTCTAAGGGATGGCATTATTTCTTCCATGGGAAAGGTGAAATCCTACACCCATGAAAAACTATTGGAAGGCCTGCTCCCTGAAAAGAACGCAGAGGTAGGGGCAGCTTCGATTGAACCGTTGGATTTGAATGCAAGCCGGGCCGTTTCGGTGGTGGACCGGACGAAACCGATACTTACTGTAAAAAATTTATGTGGAAATCGGTTTGATCAGATTTGCTTTGAGCTTTTTCCGGGAGAAATCCTTGGAATTGCAGGAGTGGTCGGCGCTGGGAGGACCGAACTTGCATCCTCTATCTTCGGCTTGTCGTCGTGGGAATCAGGGGAAGTTTTACTCGATCAGGAAAACATCCATAAGCTTTCGATCAGGGGACGCATTAACCGGGGACTCGTGTATGTGCCTGAGGATCGCTATCAGCACGGAATTTTCTCAATCGGTTCGATCAAAATGAATATCACCTCTACCACGCTGCAGCGGAATAAAGGATTTTTTCTTCCTTTTAAAAAAGAAAAAGCAGCGGCATCGCGGGCGATCGAACGCTTGAAGGTCGCTGCCACTGGACAGCATCAGTTATTGAGTCAGTTGTCCGGCGGCAATCAACAAAAAGTGGTTTTGTCCAAATACCTTGAAGCAGGTCCAAAAGTGATGATGTTGGATGAACCGACCAGAGGGATCGATGCGGGTGCGCGTGGAGATATCTACCAAATCATCGATGATTTGAGGGATCGGGGGCTCGCCGTTATCCTGATTTCGTCAGATATGGAGGAAATCGTCCAGCTGTGCGACAGGGTGCTCGTGATGCATGAAGGCAAAGTGGCATCATCCTTGGATAAAAAGGAGTTAACGGTGGATTCGCTGACTTCTGCAGCATTTGGAATCCAAAAGGAGTTGAAGGTCCAATGAACATTCTGGCGAGGATCATGAAAGGTAGGGAAGCATCGATTGTCATCCTCATCATTGCGTTTATCGCCATCGTCGGATCCATCAACAGCAAGTTTGTCGAAGGCAACAGCCTTCTTTTGCTTCTGAGCAGCAGCATTATCTTATTTATCCTGGCAATCGGTCAATCGTTCGTGCTTCTGACGGCTGAAATCGATGTCTCGGTCGGATCGACAATGGGATTGTGTGCAGCGATTTGCGGCCTCCTTTTGACCGGCGGAATGTCCGTCTGGCCCGTTGTCCTGATTGTTCTGCTAGTCGGCGCAGCGGCAGGTTTGTTTAATGGGTTCGGCGTTGCTTATTTAAAAATACCGGCGATTATTATGACCCTCGGGACGCTGGGGATTTTACGCGGGTTGATGATCATTACGACGGGCGGAAAATGGATCGAGGATATCCCTAACTTTTTCAAAAAACTTTCGACCGAGTCCTTCCTTGGGCTGCCGATTCCAATATGGATTGGGCTGATCCTTGTGGCTGCGGCATATTTGATGCTCAGGCTGACGCGATTTGGGCGCTATTTTTATGCAGTCGGCGATAATGCCGATGGCGCCCGGCTGATTGGGATTCCAGTCGCGAAGGTGAAGATGATCGCATTTATGCTCTCGGGTATTTCAGCTTCGATTGCGGCGATGGTTTTCGTGATGAATATCGGTTTCATCCCGAATCAAACAGGAAACGGGATGGAGCTCCAGGTCATTGCCGCGGCCGTTGTTGGCGGGGTGAGCTTGAATGGTGGACTCGGCACGGTTTGGGGCGCTGGGCTGGGGGCGATTTTTTTGACGGCGATCAATAGCTCCCTCATATATTTGAAGATCCCTGCCTATTGGAATAATGCGATTTCGGGTCTTTTATTGCTGGTCATCGTCATCAGCAATTCTAAATTCCAAGATTATTTGAGAAATGCTCCATTCAAGCGAACAGCTTTTGTGAAAGGGGGGATGGGAAAAGATGAAAAAGCAGATCAATCTTCTGCTTAGGTGGGAAATGGCTTTGGTTTTGTTTCTGATTGTTGAAATCATTTTTTTCAGTATGATGAATCCGCAATTCCTGAATGTCACAAATCTCATTTTCAGTATGAATGACTATGTCTATATAGGCTTGGCTGCCATACCGATGACGTTTGTGATCATTACTGGCGGCATCGATGTCTCCGTTGGCTCTGTCATCGGGCTGACGTCGATTTCAATCGGCGTTCTTTGGACAAATGGTATGGAGGTTTGGCTCGCGGTATTGATCGCCGTTGCCATCAGTGCATGTGCCGGGGCAGTCAATGGAGGGATTATTGCATATAGCAATGTCCAGCCGCTCGTTGTCACGCTCGGTACGATGTTTCTTTTTTCCGGAATTGCCTTGGTCATTTCCGGTGGGAACAGCGCATCCGGTTATGAAGGGATCAGCGGTTTCCCCGATGCGTTTGTGCAGCTGGCGAATGGCCTCACCTTTGGCCTTCCGAATCCCCTCTATTTCTTGATATTTTTCTTGCTTCTGTTTGCGGTAATCTTGAGCCTCACACGTTACGGCAGGCAGGTGTTCCTGGTTGGGATCAATATGAAAGCAGCGGTCTACAGTGGGATCAGGGCAAAATTCATTTTGATTTGGGCTTACGTACTGGCTGGTGTGGGAGGTGGTATCAGCGGTGTCATCCTGACCTCCTACTTCAGTTCTGCCCGCGCGGATTTAGGGGCTGAAGCGGTCCTTCCGGTCATCACTGCCGTCGTGCTTGGCGGGACCAGCATCACTGGAGGAAAAGGAACGGTTCTAGGAACTGGCATTGCCAGCGTCGTGATCGGCATGATGCAATACGGTCTGCAAATGATGAGCATGACCAGCCAGGAAACAAGCGTTGTCGTCGGTTTTATCCTGATCATTGCGGTTCTGCTTCGGTTAGCGAAGTGGAATAATATTCGGTCATTCGTTAAATTTCGATCTCATGCTGAATGATTTTTTGGAAATAAGAGCGTCAAAATATTAGGCAGACATGAAACAACAAAAAGGGGAGTGTAGACGTATGAGAAAATCGGCTATGATAAAGCTGTTTGTCCTTATCGTATCGGCATTCTTGGTGCTTTCTGCGTGCAGCAGCGGGGAAAAGGGGTCAGGGGAGAAAGGAAGCAATAAGAAAGACGTCAAATTGGCGTTCATTCCGAAATTGACGGGAGTCGGATTCTTCACGTCAGGGGGTGAAGGCGCAAAGGAAATGGGGAAAAAGCTTGGGGTTGAGTTGACGTATGATGGGCCGTCCGAAGCTTCTGTCGCAGGACAGGTGAAATACATCAACAACTTCGTCAACCAAGGCTATAAGGCAATCATGATTTCATCTACCTCGGTCGACGGACTGAATCAAGCGCTGGACCGTGCGAAACAGCGCGGCGTCAAGGTGTTGACGTGGGATTCTGATGTGAATCCAGAGCACCGCTCCTTTTATATCGACCAGGGGACGCCTGAACAGCTGGGCGGCATGCTCGTCGATATGACCGCTGATCAGATTCCGGATCAAGCAAAAGTCGCGTTCTTCTACTCAAGTCCAACCGTCACCGATCAAAACCAATGGGTAAAAGCGGCAAAGGCGAAAATTCAAGCCGAGCATCCTGGCTGGGAAATCGTAACGACGCAATATGGTGAGAACGATGCGCAAAAATCGTTGACGGTCGGTCAAAATATATTGAAAACATATCCAGATATCAACGCCGTCATCTGCCCGGATGCCACAGCATTACCGGCCATGGCCCAAGCGGCTGAGAACCTGAATATGAATGGAAAGGTAGCGATTACCGGATTCTCCACGCCGAATGTCATGAGGGATTTCGTGAAACGCGGCACCGTTAAGCAATTCGGTCTCTGGGATGTAAAAAAACAAGGCGCACTTGCTGCCTATGTCGCCTATCAAATGACGGTGGAAGGAAAGGATCTGAAAGTCGGCGATGAGTTCGATGTTCCGGATATCGGGCATGTCAAAATCGAGCCGAATACGATTCAAGGCTATGACTACACCGATCCGCACAGCGGCATCATTCTGCTGCCGGAACGAGTGGTGTTCACGAAAGATAATATCGATGATTATGATTTTTAAAAGTTAGAATTAAGTTTGATGGAGGAAAAGCTGCCTTATAGGGCGGTTTTTCTTTTTGTTTGGCTGTTTTATAATGATTGTTTTTAAAACAGTTAAATGCATCATAGGGTGGTGTTGGAAAGGAATGTGAGGGACTCCGGAGGGCTCAAAACCTGCCTCTCGGAAAGTGAGCATCCTTCTGCGGAAAACAACAATGCTCATTCCTTAATAATAGAAGCAAACTGTACGAAATGGACCTTGTGTTTAGAGAGTGTTTGGGAAATGGGATCAAATTAAAAAGAAGGCTGAAAGCAGCCCAAAGTAGTGGGAAGAAGACATGAATCGACAATAATGATCATTCATCAAACGTTTGATTAAAATGATGTAGATAGTTGATGTAAATGAAATTTTTAGAAAAGGGAAGTGAAAAGTTTGTCGAAGGTAGGCGTGGTTATGGAAGGCTGCCTGTTGGTTTTAAAGAGCGTTGGACCATCTGGATTAGGGACCTAAGTTCGATTTTGCTATTAATCTTGAGATATGACATGAGCCAGCCAGGCAAAATGTTCGATCATGACAAATACATAAAGAAATAAGCTAAAAATGGTAAGACACGGATATATGGTTTTGCCTGCAGCTTTGTCACAAGAGCAAGTAAGAGGATGGGAAGTGCTATTTTAATGAAATAGAAACTTGTGATGCTTGAGTTGTAAAGAACATACATGAGGGGGGGGTTCGTGGATATAGTTTGTTTTTAATTTTGTTCTTAATAAAGAATAATTCGTTATTCTATATGATGTACCCTCTTTTTATAAAAATCACTTTATATTATTCATTTTGGTCAAATGGGTTCTGAGGTAAACGTGATGGGGAAGAGAAAGGGTGAGCACCATCTATTATCCACCATAGCGATTTAAAATTGGATTGAACGAGAAACACTCTGGTGTCTTCAATCTCAATAAATGAGTTTCTATAAAACTCCTAGTATGAATTTTTTGTACAAAAGGGCGGGATGTAAAAATTTTGTATTATGTTATTATGAAAATACGGTTGGTTAATTTGGAATAGGATGGGTTTATTAATATATTATGTATTAAAGTGGAAAAATTAGGAGTCTTTTAATCCACGGTGTATCTATTATTCTTAAAGTTATATCTTTTACAGAAAATCGTACTATTCATCATGTAATCAAGGTTTAGATAACTCATACGCTATAATAATACAAAAACATACAAATAATTACAATGATACCCTTAAATGGTAATAAAATACTATTCAGGAAGAGGGATGCTTAATGAGTACTTTTAGGAAAAAAATGGGTAAAATCGGAGTGACGGCAGTCATGGGGTTAGGGATTTTAGCGACTGCAAACTTTGCGCATGCGTCTAACGACAATGTACCATACAGTTTTACCCTAAAACCAAATTATGCAAACAGTTATACCACTTCAAGGTATCGTCAAACGAGTAATACGAGCAACAAATTTAAAGTGAATTTAGCTTATTCTTCTGAAGGCTCTGGCACATATGCGACTTTCTGGTTGGATAAGAGTGGGACTAGGGTCTCTGATGTTCATGATGTGAAGCAAGGATCAGGCAATCATTACTATACACCGTTCAGCACGGCAAATCAGTCATATGTAAGGCTAGGGGCAGAAAACAATAATTATTCCGCCAGCAGCTACTCAGTAAGCGGTTATTGGGACGAGGAAATCAATTAATTTAGAAGAAACAAAAGTGATATGCATTTATCACTTTTGTTTCTTTTCTCTTGACCGTAGGACATAAATCATAGATTGGGAGACATGTTATGTTTAAAAGCCATATTATCAGAATTTCCAAAAATAGAATAAGCATGCTTGCTTTTTTGCTTATCCTGTTCATTCCATTTATTGAAATTATTCAATTACTTACATATCAACAGAACTCTGCTGAGGTCTATCACCCCGCTTTTGCTTTCTTTTTATCAGGGTCCAGTATCGGCCATGCGCCTCAAATTTTATTATTCTGGTTTTTGCCTATTTTCTTATTGCTTTTGGGTGCAGATGATGCAATTCAAGATCGGCAAACAGGTTATAGGAATATTCTCATCAGCAAGGTAGGAAGGAAGAGGTACTTTTCCGAAAAACTTACTACTTCTTTTATTTTATCAGCTGGTGCGATGGGTGCTTCTCTCCTCTTGAATTTTCTTTTAACAGCCATTATTTTTGCGGGTGGAACATTTTCAAAAGGGCTGTTGGATATCAATGACAGCGGCAATACCCTTTTTGAACTGAGCATTGGCCATCCATATGCGGCCATCGCTTGTTTTGCTGTCTTAGTCTGTATCATTGCAGGCCTTATTGGGATGGTGGGGGCAAGTGCCAGCCTGTTTTTCGGCGATAAAAAATATGCTTATACAGCTGCCTTCTTTATATGGTTCCTATTAGTTCTGAAAAAGAATTCAATCATGTTTCTCTTCCAACCATTCGCAGAGTATGGTTTTCATGTACTGATTCCAATCCTCATGTTAGCAGTTTTCGTCTTCGTTACAATTCCTTTATTAGTCTATGTGTACGGAGTAAAGTTCAATGAAGATTAAACGATTGTGCTTACTAATAGGTATGCTTGCCTTCTTTACGATTGTATGGGTTGTGCAAAGCTCAAATGCTTTAAGTGTCAACTTCATTAAGGTCACACATTTACCGCAAGACCAAATAGTTCTTCTGCTTAATAATAGTGCCTTTGGTTATAGTTCGATTCAAGCATATACATTGTTTTATGCTATTCCTTTTCTGATTTTGTTCAATCACTTTTTTCTGCCCAACCAAATTGAAAAAATCATTCGGGGACAATCCAGGGCACTCCTATACAGACAGAGGGCAATTCGGGTTTTGTTCATTTCTTTTATATTTTCAATGGCTCATACGATAGTGAATCTCGCTTTGATGCCAGTCTACATAGAATACACTGTCTTGAATGAATTAAGCTTTCCGATGATAGCTGTCCTGAATACATTCGGCCTGTTTTTCTTTTATTCATTTATCGGCCTGATCTACGGAGTTGTGGAGGATGTTGTAAAATCAAGTGTTTTTTCACTGTTTGTGGTGATGCTGCTTATTGGCAGTTTATATTTCATTGATAAGCTGGGGCTTAATCAAGCTTGGGGCCCTCTAAAAGATTTAGTTATCTACACGAAATACCTTGAGCATGAGTGGACCCTGGGAAATGTTTTTTATACATATATGAGACAAGTAATGATGGTCATTTTCATGTTCATGATTGGATCGGCAGTTTATCAAAGAAAGGATTTCATTTCATGATTCGCAGAAAAGGTATGTTTATATTGGTCCTTTTAGTTATGGTGATGCAGGCTTTCTTGATAAATAAATTCAATTTGCTGCACACAAGACTTCCGGTCTTAGATGGAGTGCCAGTGGTGCCTTCCGCTGGAATGGAATACAGGTATTTATTGAATTGGTACTTGCCTGTCATAGGGATAAGTTTTTACTTCTCAGGTTATTTAAGTCAAATGATGACGGTGTATGGAACCCCTTTTTTTATTCGTAATTATAGTAAGTTTCGATGGGTGCTCAAGCAATACTATTCGATCGCTCTTTCGCTGCTGCTGTTTGTTGTCATTCAGATGTTGATTGGGCTGGTTTGGGAGCACTCTGCTGGGATTCAGTGGATGTCCGCCTTAAAGATGACTTTCATCTATTATTTAACATTGCTTGTCCTCATCAGTTTCCAAACCTTTTTGGACCTGTTTGTTCAATCAGAACTATCCGTAGTGCTGGTTAACTTATACTTGGTATTCTCTGTTTTAGGTTTTAGATGGTTATCTTCATTGGATGAATCTATTAATCTTACTTATTTGCTTATACCGAATTATGGAATGGGATTTAAAAATGGGTTGTCAAAAGTAACTGAATTCCAGACGGACTACATTCCTTTTCTAAACGGATCATACGTGTTAATACTCATTTTGATTCTAGTCATTCTTGGATCAGTCATGAAAATCAATAAAAAAGAATTAATATAAAACAATGAGGTGGTTTTTGATGATAAAGGTTTTGAATGTAAGCAAAAAAATAAAACAAGCCTATGTATTGAAGAACATATCCTATGAGTTTAAGAAGGGTCATATTTATGGGTTGTTTGGAAGGAATGGGTCCGGAAAAACAATGTTACTGCGTGCTATCGGAGGATTGATTGTTCCGACCGAAGGGGAAGTCAGCATTGATGACAAGATACTGCATAAAGAAATTTCCTTTCCACCGAGTGTTGGTGTAATCATTGAAAATATGCAGTTATTGCCGCAATACGATGGGATGACTAACCTTGAGATATTATCAAAGATTAAGAATGTCGCTTCAAAAACCGATATGGAGGAAGCGTTGATAAGGGTTGGCCTGGATCCGCATTCTAAGTTAAAAGTTAAAAAATTCTCCCTAGGGATGAGGCAGAGGCTCAATATAGCTCAGGCCATATTTGAAAAGCCTGATGTCTTATTATTGGATGAACCAACCAATGCCATCGATGATACAGGTGTGGAGATGATACATGATCTTTTACTGGAGGAGAAAGAGAGAGGGGCGGTCATCATTGTTACCAGTCACCATAAAGACGAAATCGCGCCATTATGCGACGACACTTTAAAAATGAGTGATGGAGTTTTAATAAATGACTAAGGGGAAAAAAGCCATATTTCTCATCATTGCAGCTGCTGGGCTGGTATCCATTATAATGTCGGTTTATCCAATCCTCATGTCTTTTTTCAATGGGGGAGCGACCTTCGTGGATGAAGCATCTAACATAACGATTGGGCCAGATAAATACATAATAGGAAAAGATATTGATCCTGGGGTTTATGATGTAGATGTGCTCGAAGGGCGTTTGACATTTATGCAGCGTCAATTGTCAAAACAGGATAAGGTCCTAGGTCTTAGACTAAATAAAGGAGAGCATGTGGATGTGAATGGCAAAGGAAAAATAAAGCTCTCTCCTGCTGGATTCAAACAGGTTTCCATGGGAGAAGATGGAAAATATGATTTTCCGCATTCAGGATTTTATCAAGTCGGCAAACAAATTCCTGAAGGGGAATACGTCATCTTCTTCACCGATACTGGGCAAGAGAAGAATAAGGATAATGAAAAGCCATTTGTGCAAGTACTGTCCCCAAAGGGAAAAATTCTTCAATCCTACAACCTAAAAGGAAGCGGCACAACGACTGTTGCCTTAAAAAAAGGACAAACATTAGAGATCGAAAAGTTTCTCTTTCATGAATCAACTAACATGATCGTTAGCTTAAAAAAGAAATAGTAATGAAGTATGAAAGGGTGACAGGCACCATCCATTGGATGGTGCCTGTCACCCTTCTACTAGGAATGGCTGAAAAAAGGTTGGATTTTTAACGGATGAAAAGGGATGAAGAAAACTTAAAATCAGTAAACCAGCTGGAATCCCCCTTAAGCAACATATGTCGACGAAACTAATTGTTCATCAAACGTTTGATGAAAATGATTTTGAGAGTTGATGTAAATGAGATTTTTTGAAAAGTTTAAAGAAAAGTATGTCGAATGGAGGCACGAATTCGAATGGCTTCCAGTTGGTTTAGAAAGAGAGGTAAAACCTTCGGATACGAAACCTAGGTTCGATTTTGTCTATCGATTTTCAGATATGACATGAGCCAGCCAGGCAAAATGCTGGATCATGACAAAGACATAAAGAAACAAGCTAAGAAATGTTAAGACACGGATATATGGTTTTGCCTGCACCTTTGTCAGAAGAGCGAGCAAGAGGATGGGGAGTGCCATCTTTATGATGTAGAAACTTGTGATGCTTGAGTTGTAAAGAACATTCATGAGGGGATTTGCTTCATGGATATAATGGTGGCGGATGCCGAAGTCCGTCAAGATGGCATCGATTGTGGTAAGGATCCAAAGAAGGAAGGTGGCCAGTATAAGATTGCGGCGTGATTTCTCTTTATTTACTTGCATAGAAGGGGCTCCTTGCATAGAGATTTAGTTTGTTCTCATTATTGTTCTTAATAAAGAACAATTCGTTATTCTATATGATATACCCTCTTTTTTTAAAAAATATCCTTTCATATTTTCATTTTTGTCACATGGGTTCGGTGGTAAACATGTGTGGGAAATTAAAGGGTGACAGGCACCATCCAGAAAATGGATGGTGCCTGTTACCCTTTTTGAAGAAATTTTTCAAATAATTTAATAATTTACATATAATTTCCATATTATGATATGGTGAGTATATAGACCTATCAAGTAGTAAAAAAGTCTTTTATAGGGATTAGGGGGAATGGGTGTGGGAAATGTGCTGGGATCAAAGGTTGAAGGCAGAGTGATCTTGCCTGGTCAGGTGCAGTATGATGAAACAAGAAAAGTATGGAATGGAGCTGTTGACCGAAAGCCTGGAATGATTGTTGTGTGTGAATTGGCCGAGGATGTCGCTGCTGCGGTGAAGTATGCCCGGGAGCGACAATTGTCCGTGTCCATCAGGGGCGGTGGGCACCACTTAGCTGGAACAGCGGTTTGTGATGACGGCGTGATGATCGATCTTTCAAAAATGAGGAAGGTTAACGTAGAACCTGAGCGAAAGGTTGCACATGTTCAAGGCGGGGCATTGCTAAGTGATATCGATCGCGAAACACAGAAATTTGGTTTGGCCGTGCCGACCGGAACAGTGTCGGAAACAGGTGTAGCTGGATTGGCATTGAATGGGGGGCTTGGTTATTTACGAGGTAAATACGGTCTGACCTGTGACAATATCCTCGGTGCTGAGATGGTGACGGCAGAAGGTGAAATCATTCGTGTGGACAAAAACAACCACAAGGATTTATTCTGGGCAATCCGAGGTGGCGGCGGAAATTTCGGAGTCGTGACTGAATTTAAGTTTCAGCTGCATGAGGTTGGACCGGAAGTGCTGGCCCTCGATGTGATGTATGACTATAATGATGCCAAGACAATATTGAAAAAGACCGAGGCATACATGAAGCAGGCACCAGATGAAATCTCCATTAATATTACGGCGACGACGCTTCCACCTGCCCCGTTTTTGCCGGACTTCCTTCATCTGAAGCAGGTGATCATGATCACAGGGATGTATGCGAGGGATGCTTTAGCAGGTGAAAGTGTGATTAAGCCGCTGCGTGAGTTGGCAGACCCGATCGTCGATGGCACGAAGGTAATGCCATATGTAGAGCTTCAGAGTAAGTTGGATATCATGGTGCCCAACCATGTGCCGGTCTATGGAACCTCTCTTTATTTTAACGGATTACCGGATAATATGATTGATGCATTATTACATAAGATAGACCAGGCACCGGCGCCGAGTGTGCTCGTGCAGCTTTGGTCCATGCACGGGGAGATGAACCGGGTTCCAGCCGATGAAACGCCGTTTGCCATCCGGGCTGCAAGCTTTGTCCTTTTGGTGGATTTCATTGCAATGGAGGTGCCTGGGGAGATTTGCGAGAAATGGATTGATTCCGTCTACGATAGGCTGCTTCCCTACTCTTTTAAAAAAGCATCCTATTTAAATGCTGTTGGATTGGGTGAGACCATTACAAAAAATGCTTTTGGCGAGAATTACAAGCGCCTGGAAAAGGTCAAGAAAAAGTACGACCCTAAAAATCTGTTCCGCCATAACCATAATATTAAACCGGAGTAAACAATAAAGGGTGACAGGCACCATCTATATAATGGTAATTATGTTTTTTTGAGGTGAGTTATGAACGATTGGGTTATTGATCAAGCAACATCAACGAGGCATAAGGTTGCCATATATTTATTTGCTTTTATAGTATTTTTATCTTATGTCAATCCACTATTCGCTGCAGTGGGATTAGTGTTTTTCTTTCTAGTAACATCATTTAAGATGTTAAAGAAGATGCTCCTTTTCATGTTGATTATTGGTGGAATATCTGTGGCGCTGCCTTTTTTGGCGCCAATTGTCTTAATAATCATGATTGTGCTTTTTTTCATGAGAATTAGTTATGTCATAAAAAATTGGAAGCCATTCATTGCGGGGCTGCTTGTTTATGGAAGTGCAGCACTTGTCATTAGCAGAACAATTTCAACCAATTTATATTCATACGGTTTTTCATGGTTTGAACCCTTTGTTGTTTCGGTAATCGCATTTTTTATGTTGAATGCTGTATTAAAGTGGCTGTACCGAAATGGCTACAGCAGCTTTTCGGCTCTTGGAATTATGGGGAGTGTTCCATTAATCATCATTTCTTTTGTCCTTCCATTCCTAAAAATACATATTGGAGGGCTGGATGGAACAGATGGGGGAATTCATACTACAGGTGATGGGTTTACGAGTCCAGATGGGCATGTGATGCACGCAGGGGAAACCGGTAACGGTACAACGCTTCAGCATGTAAAGGCACATGTTCGTACAGCACCGGATGGAGATCCTACCAATAATCTATCCTACCATGGGTCAGATGCAAAGCCGCCTGATACAGATAATTTAGTTTATGTAAAAGATTATGTCAGAACAGTTCCAGACGGTAATCTAATTAACAATTTATCCCATCATGGTGCGGAAGCAGTCTTGTCCCCAGGGCAGCATTGGCCACATGTGACTCAAGAAAAGGCAGTAGAAATATCCCAGAAGGCAGTAGTGGGGCAGGCCGCGGTTGATTCACTCGTCAGGGAACTGAAAAAACAGGCGGAATCGACAAATTAAAGGATAGAAAAGGTGACAGGCACCATCCAGAAAATGGATGGTGCCTGTCACCCTACTGTTATAAACTAATATATGGTACAAAAATTAGCAGAGATTTCTTGTGATAGAAAGTGAGATTAAGAATGATTAAGAATAAACCCAGATTTATTTTGGGGTTGATTTTACTGCTTGTTTGTATGGGTGTGATGTTCCAAGCATCCAACACCCCGTATAAACAGCAGGACATGAAGCCGATGTTGAAGAGACATATTCATTTAACTCCGAAAAGCTTTCCGGAAGCTGAGATCCGTTATGCGGGTGATTCCGTCTCAAACGATGAACCATATGAATTCCTTGAATTCATTATTCGGAAAAGCGGGCATGTCACGGAATATATGATTTTGACCCTTTTGTTTTTGATGACGCTTATGAGTACGAATGTGAATCGGAAAGCTGCTGTGCTTTTTAGCTTTATCGGATCCTTTCTATTTGCGTGCTCTGATGAATGGCATCAGTCCTTTATCCAGGGCAGGACCGGACATTTTATTGATGTGTATACCTTTGACATGAGCGGGATGATTTTAGGCATGTTGATTTTTGGAGTAGTTCTGCTTGTGATGAAGAGAAAATAGCAAAAAAAGGTGACAGGCGCCATCCAGAATATGGATGGTGCCTGTCACCTTTTATGGGTATAGTAAGAAAAAAGAGGAAAAAATGGGGTGTTGGTTTGGCTCAGAAGGATGTTTTGATAATTGGAGCGGGACCGGTCGGTTTGACGATGGCCAATCAGCTGGCACGCTATGGCGTCGATTTTGAGATCATTGATCAAAAGGCAGGCTGTTCGCTGTATTCCAAGGCTTTAGGAGTTCATGCTCGAACGCTGGAGATGTTCGATATGATGGGGATGGTGGATAAATTTTTAGATCGCGGCCTGAAGGGAACGGGATTGGAAATCAATTTTTCGGATGGCCTCCGGCTTGAGGTCGATGTCTCTCATATTGATGGTCAAACGAGCTACCCATATTTGCTGATTTTGCCCCAAAGTGAGACGGAGAAAATTTTAGAAGAGAATTTGAAGGAAAAGTTCAAGCATCAGGTGAAATGGTCGCATGAGTTGATGGAGATTCGCCAAACTAGCGATGGTGTTGAGGCTGTGGTTAATGACTCCGATGGGACAGAAAACGTATTAACTGCCAAGTACTTGATTGCCTGTGATGGTGCTCATAGCAGGGTCCGCCACTTGTTGAACACTCCGTTTGAGGGCAGCACTGAATCGGTTCAAGTGATGCTGGGGGATGTGAAAATCGATCCACCGTTGGAAAGCAAGAATTTTTCTGTATTCGCTTCACCCAAAGGCGTCATTGCACTGGCCCCTTTCAAAGAGGATTACACCCGTGTGATAGCAATTGATTTTGCCAAACAAGATCGAGGAAAGGATGTCAAGGTATCGATGGATGACCTCCAGGATTCAATCGCCAATATTCGATCTGAGGAGATCAAAATCAGCGATCCTTTCTGGCTATCCCAATTCACTGCGTCCCACCGGCAAGTGCCGCAATATCGCTATCAAAATATTTTTTATGCCGGCGATGCCGCGCACATACATAATCCCCTTGGGGGGCAAGGGATGAACCTCGGCATTCAGGATGCGGTGAATTTATCTTGGAAGCTGGCGATGGCATTAAAAAGGAATGTGTTGTCGGGCTTGTTGGATACGTATTATGAGGAGAGACACCCTATTGCGGCAAGCGTTCTGCGCCGAACCGATTTTTTGCTGAAAATGATGACGCTGAAAAATAAGAGGCTATTCCGATTAAGGAATTTTGTTGCAGGGAAGGTGACTTCGATCGGGAAAGTTCAGGAGAAACTTGCAGAAAATGTTTCACAGTTAGTGCATAACTACAAGGATAACAAGCAATCGCTTGAAGTGAACAAAGCTTCGGACCGCGCAAACGGACTCAAGTCAGGTGCGAGGGTGGCGGATGCATCGTTTCAAACGAGCGGGGTTCCGGTTAATCGGATGTACCGCGTTCTGAGGGATGGGAAATTTGTGCTGCTGGTGAGATCGAAGCCGGGAAGCATAGAAGCGGATGTAGTGGGCTTGCTGGATTATCAGCGTAAATTTGAGGAACGATTTGGAGAATTTGTGAGGCCGTTTATCGTCACGTCCAACCAGCTGCCTCTGGAACAAATCCCCGTCGGTGTCGAATGGATCGCTGATGATAAAGGGGAACTTGCTGATGAATATGGATTGAGAGAAGGCAGTCTACTACTCGTGCGGCCGGATGGCTATGCGTCGTTTTCCTGTCCGGAAATCGATTTCGTGAAATTGGAAGAATTGGTGTTGAAGTATTTATGTGTGTAAAAAAGGGTGACAGGCACCATCCAGAAAATGGATGGTGCCTGTCACCCTTTAATTAGTCACCCTTTAATTAGTCACCCTTTAATTAGTCACCCTTTAATTAGTCAAGTGGAATTTTTTGTTTTAAAGTAGGGGGTGAGTTTTTGAGTTTTCATCCATTGGAGGTATATATAATGAAGCAGCCATTATTTTTGGAGCCTGTTTTTCAGGAGCGTATTTGGGGAGGAACGGCGCTTAAGGACGAGTTTGGTTATGAGATTCCATCGGAGCATACTGGGGAATGCTGGGCGATTTCCGCTCATCCGAATGGCCCGTCGATTGTAAAGAACGGTCCTTTTGAAGGCCGGACGTTGATAGAATTATGGGAAGAGCACCGCGAATTGTTTGGCGGCTATGAATCAAAGGTCTTTCCATTGTTAACAAAAATATTGGATGCCAATGCAGATCTTTCTGTGCAGGTGCATCCAGATGATACATATGCAAATGAAAACGAAAATGGTGAGCTTGGGAAAACAGAGTGCTGGTACATCATTGATTGCAAGGAAGGCGCCGAGATGATTTATGGCCACACTGCCCAATCGAAAGCAGAATTCGAGGCGATGATTGAACGAGGCGAATGGTCTGATCTGTTGCGCCGCGTGGCGATCAAACCGGGTGACTTTTTCTATGTGCCAAGCGGGACGATCCATGCCCTGTGTGAAGAGACGCTTGTCTTGGAAACACAGCAAAGCTCAGATACGACCTACCGTGTATATGATTATGACCGCATGGACCAGGAAGGAAACACCCGCGAGCTTCATTTGGAAAAAGCCATCGACGTTTCGACGATTCCGCATCGGGATGCAGATGTAGACATTACGACTGAAGAACAAGCAGGCGTCGATGTAACGACATTCGTGGAAGCTGAATACTTCTCCGTGTACAAATGGGAAGTGAAAGATTCGGCGGAATTCAAGCAGGACAAGCCATTCCAGTTGCTGAGTATAATCAAAGGCGAAGGCAAGCTGACAGTAGGCGGCGAAGAATATGGTCTGAATAAAGGAGACCACTTCGTTATACCAGCTGAAACAGATGAATTTTCGATTGAAGGCGGGCTAGAGTTGATTGTGTCTCATCCTTAGAGAAGAAAAGGTGACAGGCGCCATCCAGAAAATGGATGGTGCCTGTCACCTTAATTTTTTATTGGACTACCTAAAAAGTACAATCGATCCGACTGATTTATCTCTTGCTTGGTCATTGACTAAGACTTTCAATCCGTAGTGGCTGATGTTGCGTCCGGCATCAGGCAGGTAAAGGTTGTTAAAGTCATTCATGTCATTGAATAATGGAACGCCTGGTTCGCTCGCTAAGTTTAATGTCATTGCAGGGTAAATTAAGTTTAATCCGGAAGTAGGCAAATAGTTAAATGCAGCATCCGCGACATGGTAGCGACTTGAGGCTTCCCCACCAGTGCTCCAAACTAGATTTGTATCATCATGGGCATCTACGACTCCAAGGAAGCCGTCACCTGGGTGGATCCCTGTCCAGTTGTCAGTAAATGTATCGTCAACATACCAAACGACCAATCCTCCATCATAGCTCATCAGCGAGCTTCCGCGTGCGATATGGCCAAGGCCAGCGTCTACTCCTTGATGATTTCTCCATTCCAATAGGTAATAGTGATCGACATATTTATTACCATCAAATTGTTTAAAACCATTCAATGTAAACGGGGAAGCATTGTTTTCAGCACCATCATCTACAATCGTTTTACCATCTGCCACAACTTTAATATTGTCGGCAAAGAAGCCTGCTAATGTATATCCCCAGTCAGAAGCATAGCGTAATCTTAATTTGATTTTTTGTCCTGCATATTGGGATAAATCAAATTTTTCAGCTTCCCATCCATTTGAGTTGCCGGTGAATCCTGGCATAGAGTTAATGATGGTCGGATAGCCACCATCTTCCACATCGCTTCTAGTGTGTTCGTTTCCTAACGATTTCCAAGTTGCTCCATTATCGGTGGAAACCTGGACAAATCCAAAATCCCACTGTTCTTCAATGTCATACCACGCGTCGAAAGTCAGCTCTGCTGAAGTTTTTCCAGTTAAATCAACATCTGTCACCATGTTTGTATCGATTTCATCAGCCTGCCCGCCCCAATACTCATAGCTTCCAGTTGCTGGCGTATTGATTGGTGTCTTCTTCTGTGGCAAATTCACTTGGATCGCTTGATTATTTTGTCCAAGAGGTGAATTTGCCTGATCAAGCAATAGTTGTGTACCCTTTTTGTTTAAATCCTCAAAGTTTATGACTGTAGGGTTTGTCCATTTTCCTCCCAATGTAGATTGGAAATATGACTTAGCCCAAGGTGAGAAACCTGTTGGCTCTGTTCCTGGGATTTTTCCTGCCCAAGAGCCTGCAGACATGATAGACCAATATTCAACGGCTTCTCCAGCTCCAGAATAGATCGTATCATATTCATCTGGTAATCCAAGGTCATGACCATATTCATGGGCGAATACCCCAGTCGCGCCATCTTCAGGCATCATCGTATAATCATAGAATCCTGGCAATCCATTTCCGAGTCCATCGGGGTCAACAAATTTGGCTGATCGATGAGACCAAATCGCATTATCACCTAAAGAGCCGCCGCCAGCTTCCTGCCCCATTCCGGAGTGGATGATTTGCAGATGGTCAACTAAACCATCCGGCTCCCAATAGTTTCCGTCTCCATCGAGGTCATGCGGGTCTTCCAAATCATAATCCTGTAATGGAATTCCTGCAGCTTTGGCTGCAGCATAAGCATCGATTACTAATTGTTTTGACCCTCCAGGCGTAACGTTATCATGTCCGCCGGAAGCTTTGTCTGCGCCATAATATGCAGCTGTCCCAGGTACTTTGAGCCATCCATAAGCTTGTCCTTCTATTGTATACGTGCCGCCTGATTGCTGTTCGTAGTACTGCTTTTGAGAAATGAGGTTTTCACCGTTTGGTCCTTTCACCCCGTTTTCTCCAAAAATCATATCCTCATAATGCTGGGTATTATAGTCGGAATAGTAGTTGTCAGTTTCTCCAGGCTTTATGCTGTTATGAGGCATGTCTGAGAATTCTACCATCAAAGTGAGCAGCTTTCCTTTTTTGACAACTCCAGGTGAAGTGGATTCTTTTACTGGGTCTGGGTGGTTTTTGTTGCCTTTCATCTGGCCGTTGTGCTTTCCATGAATAAAATGCTTAAACTGTTGATGCTTAGAAGATTCTGCTGATTTAACTTTCGCAGTAAGTGGATCCGAACTGTTTTTTTCTTTGGTCTCTTTGCCTTTTAATTCAATATAATCATTCAAAGCTTTTTTCTTTGCAGCATCTGAAGCAGTAGCCGAAATTTGTCCTCGTTTAATCAGTGCTGCCAGTAGCTTTTCATCATTTATTATTGCCAGATCCAAAGAGCTTTTTGGTTGTGCAACTTGCGACGTGCTGATGTTGTCGATTTCTTTTGCCATAGCAGATGGGCTCGCAGGAAACCCTGTAAATAGCGTACCTGCTACCACCATGGTAGTAAGACCTGCCTTAAATATTTTGTTCAAAGAACAATCCCCCCAAGAAAAATGAATTTTTGACACAATATCATAATATTTTAAAAATTGCGCTAAAGATAGAAGAGTTTATCTTCAAATTACGACATAGTTAACTTAATGGAAATCACAGAGACAATGAAAAAATTGTGAAAATGCCTGAAACCTGTACATTTGAGATGAGTTTTAAACATTATGAGATATAGGAATAATTTTACATATTTGTCGATTTAAAACGAACATTTTTGTTCTTTTTTAAGGTTTTTGAAAAAAGATAATAAAAAAGGTGACAGGCACCATCCAGAAAATGGATGGTGCCTGTCACCTTTTTAAATCCCTCATTTGATTTTCTTGAGGTAATATTCAAAGAGGATGTCGATGAGCATGACCATGGAGGAGCGGGCGGAGAGGTCGTAGCCGGCGTATTGGACGCGCTGGATGTCGGCGCTCAAGGTTTTGCGGACGCTTTTGGACAGGGTGCTGTCGGCTCCGTTTGTTATGGCCAGGGTGTCGACGTTTTTGTAGCGGAGCTTTTCAGCTGCCTGGACGATGGTCGATGTCTCCCCGCTGGATGATAGGAATACGATCAGATCCTTTGGCTGGACCATGTTCGGCAGCAGGTCGATGATGTGCGATTCATACACATAGGAGGTCGGTTTGTTCGTTTGCATAAAGAGCTTGCTGAAGTATTCGCCCATCATTTTGGACAATCCGACCCCGACGATCATGATTCGATCGGCCCGCATGAGCTGTTCGCTGATTTCCTCGAAGTCCTTCACCTTCAAGGAGGAGAGCGCCTGATCCATTTCACGGCGATACCGGTCGATCGCATCGCTTGCCTCTGGCCGCGAATCCGATTCCATTTTTTTTAACAAAAACTTCAACTCAGTGAAGCCTTCCAAGCCAAGCTTATGGCACATGCGCACGATCGTCGTCGTGCTGACGCTATTGACTCTTGCCATATCGGTCAAGGACTGATTTTTCGCTTGGTCGATATTTCCTTCGATATAATAAAGAACATGTCGTTCCGAATGGGTTAATTCTTTGATATAGGAGGCAAATTGCTCGAGTACTTTTCCCATAGTGACGCCTCTTTCGTTAAGTGGATTCATTTTGATTATAGCATAGAGATTTTGCGAAAAATAATCGCACATAGTGCTATCATACATACCATTTGTACAATTGTACATTTTGTGTACAATCAACGCGCCCTTTTCTATGTTACAAATTACATGTAAGGGATTTCAGTAAGCATTTTCATTTTTATAGATAAAGGGGTGACTGATTTGGAACTGAAAAAAATGACCCGTGCAGAATTGATTCATTTTGATATGAAAGCTTCCACAAAGGAAGCGGTGATAGAGTCATTGGTTGATGCCTTATTTGAAAACGGTATCTTACGTTCTAAAGAAGAGTATTTACATGCGGTGCTTGAACGTGAAAAAGTATCGCCGACAGGATTGGAAGCAGGACTTGCCATTCCTCATGGAAAATCAACGGCGGTCAAGGAAGCAGCGTTCGCCGTAGCGCGTCTGCATGAACCGATCAATAACTGGGAGAGCATCGATCCGACAAACCAAGTCAAATTGGTGTTTTTACTGGCGATTCCGGATGCGGAAGCGGGATCGACCCATTTGAAAGTATTGTCTGAATTGAGTACACGTTTGATGAACCCGACCTATTTGGAAGGCCTGATGAATGCGAAATCACCACAGGAATTCATGATGGCATTGGACGAAACAGACCAGGAAAAGAACATTGAGATGGAATTTGAAAAAACGGTATTGGCTGTCACGGCTTGTGCAGCGGGTATCGCACATACGTACATGGCGGCAGAAGCGCTTGAAAAAGCCGGACGTGAAATGGGTGTGCGCGTCTTGACGGAAAAGCAGGGAGCGAATGGGCTCGAGGATCAGCATTCAAAAGCGTTGATCCGTGAAGCGGATGCGGTCATCTTTGCGACCGACATCGCTCCAAAAGGAAAAGAACGATTCAACGGACTTCCGTTTGTACAGACTCGTGTGGCCGATCCTTTGAAAAATGCAAAAGGGCTGCTGCAAAAAGCATTGAATTCACCGGATGGCGTCGTTTCTGCCGAAGCGGGAGAAGCTTCAGCTGCAGGCGAGAAAAAGCAGGGCTTCATGGCAGAGATGGCACAGGCGGTCATGACGGGGATTTCCTACATGATACCGGTCATCGTCGCAGCAGGATTGATGATGGGGCTTGCCAAACTAGGCTCGATGCCGTTCGGACTCGTCAATGAAATCGGCGATCCGAAATATGCGACGTCCCCGAATGAATTTTTCAAGATCCTTCACTTCCTGGATGCGTTTGGCGGATTGATCTTTAAGTTCATGTATCCAGTATTTGCAGCGTTTGTCGCTTATGCCTTGGCCGACCGTGTCGGATTGGTATCCGGCTTTATCGGAGGTGCGTTTGCCGGCGGTCTTCATTACACATTCTGGGGAATCACTGACGGAGTTCCATCCGGATTCCTGGGTGCGTTGATCCTCGGTTTGACGGCTGGATATGTTTCGAAGTTCTTGAATGAAAAAATCAAACTGAGCAAAAACCTGGCAGCAATGAAGCCGATGCTGATCATCCCGGCTGTCAGTGTGCTTTCGATCTTCTTATTGAATTTTTATGTAGTCGATCCGGTGTTTGGCGGATTGAATGTCCTGCTTCGCCACTGGATTGAGTCGGCGCAAGGATCCGGGCAGGTCGTCCTGGCTTCGGTCATTGCCGCAGCAACTGCATTTGACCTTGGTGGACCGATCAACAAAGCAGCAGGAGCGATCGCCATCGGATTGGCGGCGGACCACGTGTATCCATTGACGGCACGCGTATTGGCAATTGTCATCCCGCCGATCGGATTGGGCTTGGCTACCGTGATTGATAAATATGTCGTAGGACGCCGCGTATTTGACGCGAACCTGCGCGTGACAGGAAATACTTCGATTTTGCTTGGATTCATCGCGATCAGTGAAGGGGCGATTCCGTTCATGCTTCGCAACCCATTAATCGTCATCCCGATCAACATCATCGGCGCGATGCTCGGATCATCCGTCGCCGTGCTGCTCGGTGCCGTTCAATGGTATCCGCTGCCTGCCGTTTGGGGCTGGCCGCTCGTCGAAAATCTATGGGCGTACCTTATCGGACTTGCAGCAGGTGTCCTGTTCATCGCGTTTGCCAACATCTTTATCCGCTTCGGCATCATCAAGCGCAAAGGTGAAGTGTAAATCACATGGTGCCTGTCACCAAGGTGCAGGGCTTGTGAGAGCAATCCGTAATCGTAGGTTGCTGTAAAACAGTCATCTGTACGGAAAAACAAACAAAATGAAAAGGGTCAGCATCCTTCTCCATAGGAGGTGCTGTCCCTTCATTTGTAGATGTGGTGAACTGGAGATATTGCGAAATTTAGGGCGCGTGAAGGGGAATTGGCCCTGCGTGACGCCTTTAATGGAAGCTATGTACCGTTGGTGCCTGTCACCAAGGTGCAGGGCTGAGATGAGTTGAACGATTATTGAACGATATCTCGAATATTTGCACGGAAACAGCTTTTTTTGCGCTTAATTTCAATTAATTACACGTTACATCGATTATTTGCGCGTAAATCGGGATTATTACGCGAAACAAGCTTATCCGTGCAGATCCGCCCACACTTTTATCAGTGAAAATTTTAATTTATCAGCGATTTTCAATAGATATCAGCGAAATTCAAAATATATCAGCGATTTTAAAGATTTATCGACGAATCGCCAAAAAACAGCGAGAAAAAGCAGCTATGTACTTTGGTGCCTGTCACCAAAGGTGCAGGACTGCTTTCGAGGAGGTTGCTTCGAGTGAAGAAGAAACGAGTGTATGTGGTGCCGCATTCCCATTGGGATCGGGAGTGGTATTTTACGATAGAGGATTCGAATGTGTTGTTGGCAGAGAATCTGGATCATTTGATGGATGTGCTGGAGAATGATCCTGACTATATGGGTTATGTGTTCGATGCGCAGGCTTCGTTGGTGGAGGAGTATTTGAAGGTCCGTCCTGACCAGATGGAGCGTTTGAAATCCTTGATCGAAGCGAAGCGGATTTTCGTCGGGCCATGGTATACCCAGACGGATTCCCTGCTGGTCCATAAGGAATCGGTGATCCGCAATCTTCTTTACGGAACGCGGATTTGCCAGGACATGGGGCACAGCATGGGGGTTGGCTATTTACCGGATATTTTTGGCCAGAATGCTTATCTTCCTTCCATTTTCCAAGGCTTCGATATTGATTACAGCGTCCTTCAGCGCGGAATCTACACGGATCAGCTGAACGGCGATCTGAATTTCATGTGGACATCGCCGGACGGGAATTCGGTGAAGGCGAACAACATTTATTTCGGCTATGGGCCTGGTAAATTCCTCGAAGCTTCCGACGAATACATGGAGGAGCGCCTGATGCCGATGCTTGAAAAACTGGCGGACCTCAACACGAACACGGATTCCTTGCTGCTTCCGGCTGGCGGGGATCAGGTGCTGGTACGTGAGCATTTCCCGGCGACGGTTGCTGAGTTGAACAGAAAGGATGACGAGCACGAGTATATCCTTTCCGATTATGAGACGTTCATGAAGGAAACGTGGTCGCTCGATGGCGAAAAGTTTGAGAACAAGATAGACGGCGAGCTGATGGCGACTCAGAAGTCCCGGATCCACAGCACGATCCGTTCCCAGCGCTATGACATTAAAGAGCTCAATGCGCGCGTGGAAAACAAAATCCTGAACGTACTTGAGCCGCTTGCCGTGATTGCACTGTCACTCGGCTTGAAGTATCCAGGCACGTGGCTTGATCAAATGTGGAAGGCGCTGTTCGACGTTCATGCCCATGACAGCATCGGCGGCTGCAACTCGGATGACACGAATGCCGATATTATGCACCGCCTCGAAAAAGTGAACCGTACAGCAGACGGACTGTTGAACATTTTGAAAAAGCAAATGACAGAAGCCGTAAGTCGCAAGCTTTCGAAAGACAACGTGCTTGTCCTATTTAACACAAAGCCGCAACGAACAACTGAGACGATCGAAACGGTCATTTTTACAAAAGCCGAACAATTTGCGATTCGCAATTTGACTGGGGAAGAAATGGAATGTGAGCTCCTGGATCAGGAATATGTAAGCGGCGGGAAAAAAATCGTCGTGACCGCAGAAGGCGAGAAGGAGGTCGAGGTTCCGGGTTATTACCGCTCGGTTGTTTCGGTCAAAGCGGTCGATCTTCCTGCGATGGGCTATGCCGTCTATGAAGTGGTCGAAGGTGAAAAAATGGCGCACAAGCTGGCGGGAGCAAACGACAATTCGATTGCCAATGAACTTTTTGACCTATCACTGGCAGACGGGCAGCTGTCGCTTTTCCACAAGCCTTCCGGAAAGGTATTGACGAACTTTTTGACATTCGAAAATGTGGCGGATGCCGGGGATTCCTACGATTTTTCCCCAATGGCTGGCGATTCAGAACTAATTCTAGACCACGCGGAGCTTTTATCTGTTGAAAAAGGGTCGTTCACCGAAAAAATGACGGTGCGCCACTTGATGGATGTACCTGCTGATTTGGCAGAGCGTGAAGCAAATGAAAATAGCGGTCGCTTGGAAATCGTGACAACGATCGAGCTGCGCAAAGGAGAGGAGTTCCTTCGCGTCGCCCATGAAATTGATAATGAGGTGAAGGACCACCGCGTACGTGCACTATTGAAGACACCGGTCATCAAGCCGGAAACGTCCTTTGCCGATCAAGGATTCACCGTCCTGGAACGCAGAACGGAGAATCCATATTTGCAGGATTGGCGTGAAAAGGGCTTTGCAGAGGCACCGGTTCCGATCTACCCGATGGAGAATTTTGCAGGCGTGCGAAGCGGAGAAGGAACGCTAGGCGTCATGACAAAAGGGCTGAAGGAATATGAGGTGCTGGCAGAAACTAGCGAGCTGGCAGTCACTCTTTTCCGAAGCGTCGGACTGCTTGGAAGGGACGATCTGATCTGGCGTCCTGGGCGTGCATCCGGCATCAACAACAAGGTCGTTTACACCCCGGATGCGCAAATGCAGAAGAAGATGATCTTTGAATATGCGGTTTATTTTTCAGATGAAAAAGCGGAGAGCGAGTATATGTTCCGCATGACCGATTCATATCTCGCCCGCCATGCTGCCTATCAGAAGCAGAGCTTGAATACGTTTGAAGAACGTCTGGAACGTTTTGAAATCCCGTATCCGGTCAAGGAGATGGATGCCTCGTATTCCTTGTTCGAAACGAGCAATCCGGCCATTTTTATGAGCGTGTGCAAGCGGGCTTATGAAGATTCAAGCATCATCGTCCGCCTGTTCAACCCGGGTGAGCAAATGGAGAGGACCATGGTGGAATCTCCGTTTGGTATGGTCGAAACGAATCTATATGAACGGGAGCTTCAGCCTGTCAAAGGCGAAGTCAAGATCCCTGCAAAAGGTTATGTGACATTGAAACTGACAAAAAGGGATGTGGCAGAATGAGCTTGATCAAGGCAATCGAAGAAAAACTGCATGAGATTTACGGCAAGGATTTCCGGGAAGAGTACGTCGCGAAGTTCCGTGGGTTCATCGAACGCTGGGAAGAAAAACGGGTTCAGCCGAATGCGCCGATTTCGGAAAAAAATGTGTACTTGATCACGTATGGCGACAGTATCTTTGAAAAAGGCAAGCCGACACTCGAGACGCTAAGGACCTTTTTAAACGAAAAAGTGAAGGGGGCAGTGACGGATGTACACTTGCTTCCGATGTTTCCATATACGTCCGATGACGGCTTTTCCGTGACCGACTATCGTCAAATCAATCCGGAGCTTGGCGATTGGTCCGAGATCAATGGATTGGCGGAGGATTACCGATTGATGTTTGATTTTGTCGCCAACCATATTTCGAAAAGCAGCGACTGGTTCAAGGGATATATGAATGGCGATCCGGAATTTCAGGATTATTTTATCGCGAAGGATCCGGCATTCGATGCGAGCCAGGTTGTCCGTCCTCGTACGTCACCGTTATTCCACGAATACGGGGATAAGACCGCTTGGACGACATTCAGCGAGGATCAGGTCGATGTGAATTTCCGCCATTTCCCGGTGTTGCTGGAGATGACGGAAATCTTGATGGAGTATGCTTATCAAGGTGGGACAAGCATCCGCCTTGATGCGATCGGGTTCATTTGGAAGGAGTCCGGTACGTCTTGTATGCACCTGCCGCAGGCGCATGCGATCATCCAGCTGTGGCGGACGGTGCTCGATCATTTTGTCCCGAATACGCAGATCATCACGGAAACGAACGTGCCACATCAGGAGAACATCAGCTACTTCGGCAATGGACTGAACGAGGCGCATATGGTGTATCAATTCACCTTGCCGCCGCTCGTACTGCACAGCTTTACGACGCACAATGCGGAAAAATTGACGAAGTGGGCAAAGACCATCAAACCGGTTTCTGAGGAAGCGACATATTTCAATTTCCTTGCGAGCCATGATGGCATCGGGATGCGTCCGACAGAGGGCATTTTAACCGAAGCGGAAAAGCAGGTGCTAGCGGACAAAGTAACTGAAAATGGCGGGCGTGTTTCATATAAAAGCAATCCGGACGGCACGCAGTCCGTCTATGAACTGAACATCAATTACTCTGAGGCGCTCGTGAATAAAGGCGAGGATGTGACAGAGGAGCAGGAGATTCAAAAGATGCTTGCGGCCCACTCGATCCTGCTTTCGGTGATCGGTGTCCCGGCGATTTACTACCATTCCCTGCTTGGTTCGAAAAATGACTACGCAGGTCTGGAGGAATCCGGCATCAATCGTCGAATTAATCGAGAGAAGCTGGAAATCGGCCGGATTCTTGAGGAACTTGAAAGCGACCCGCGCCGGAAAGGTATTTTTGAAGGGTTGAAAAAGTTGATCGGCATCCGTCAAGCTGAGTCCGTATTTTCTCCTTACGCACCACAGGAAGTGATGGAGTTGGGAAAAAGCGTATTTGCTGTGAAGCGTGAAAACGAAGAAACAGGAGAAACGGTGTACGCTGCGGTGAACGTTTCCAATGCGGAAGCGACCATCGACATGGGTGTTGCCGGAATTGACCTGATCACTGGTCAGAAAGTAGAAGGCCCAATCACTCTAGCGCCATACGGCTTCGTATGGGTAAAATAAACATAAGCTAAGTACACCCCCCACCCCCATAGGTGACAGGCACCAAAGGGGGTGGGGTGAATGTATATCGAGGTGACTATGGATGAAGAAGTTTTTGATTGCATCGGATTCATATAAAGGTTCATTATCTGCATTGGAAGTCGGAGAAGCGGCAAAGAAGGGGATTTTGAGTGTCCACCCTGACGCAGAAGTCAAGATCTCGCCGATGGCCGATGGAGGTGAAGGGACGATTGAAGCGCTGCTGCAAACTGTTCCTGGGAAAGAGATCGAAGTGGAGGTGCACGATCCGCTGATGCGTCCGATCACGGCGAAATATGCGGTGATTGAATATGAAGGAAAAGACGTCGTGTTCATTGAGTGCGCCAGAAGCAGCGGACTTCCGTTGGTACCTGCTGGACTGCGGAATCCGATGAACACGAACTCGTACGGACTAGGCGAACAGATCCGTGATGCCGTGAGACGCGGATATCGCGATATCATGGTTTCGCTTGGGGGAAGCGCTTCGAATGACGGCGGTCTGGGCATGCTGCAGGCGCTCGGCTGGGAATTGTACGACAGCAGCGGAGTATTGATGGGCATGCGCGGAAATCCTCTATTGGATGTTGTGCGCATGTCGGACGAAAATGTCATTCCGGAACTGAGCGAGTGTACATTTGCCGCAGCGAGCGATGTGACCAATCCGTTCTTTGGTGAAAATGGTGCGGCCCATGTGTTTGCCAAGCAAAAAGGTGCATCCGATGGGGAGATTGGCGATTTGGATCTCGGATTGCGGAAGCTTGCTGGACTATATGAAAAAACCTACGGGGTGGATGTCCAGGATGTGGCAGGAGCAGGGGCAGCAGGTGGTCTTGGAGGTGCGATTGTCGCAGCATTGCGAGGTCAAATTGCTTCGGGCGTCGACACTGTGATCGAACTGACGAGGCTGGAGGAAAAGGTTGAATGGGCCGATGTCGTCTTTACAGGCGAGGGCAGCCTTGACAACCAATCCGTCATGGGCAAAGTACCGGTCGGCGTCGGCAAGCTCGCCAAACGTCATGGAAAAAAAGTGATCGGCATCGCCGGCCGGATCGATACAGAGTTAAATGAAGTCAACAAGCATCTGGACGGAGTCTTCTCCATCCAAACCGAATGCCGCACGCTAGAAGAAGCCATGGAATATGAAACCGCGGCAAAGCAAGTAGAAGTTACCGTAGGACAGATCGTGCGGGTTATTTGAGTGTGAAAGGGGTGACAGGCACCATCCATTTTCTGGATGGTGCCTGTCACCCTTTATCGTTTAAGATAGAATTATGATAGATGAATGAGGAGTGAGGGGAATGAGTGAAGTATTAGTAGGCGGAATCGAAGCTGGCGGGACGAAGTTTGTCTGTGCCGTCGGAAGGACGGATGGTACGATCGAGGAGCGGATGGTGATTCCGACCCTGCATCCGGAAGAAACAATTCCAAAGGTTTTTGAATTTTTTAAGAAACATGAAATCAGCGCTTTAGGAATCGGGTCATTCGGTCCGGTGGATATAAATAAAGATAGTCCAACCTATGGTTCGATCACAACCACCCCGAAACCGGGATGGGGCAATTATCCTTTTGTTGCTGTCATGAAAGAGGCATTGGACGTGCCGGTGGGATTCCAGACCGATGTGAATGGCGCAGCACTTGGCGAAATGGCATTTGGAGCTGCGAAAGGATTGGATAGCTGTCTATATTTAACCGTCGGGACAGGAATCGGTGGAGGAGCGGTTATGAGCGGAGAGATCGTTCAAGGGCTATCTCATCCAGAAATGGGCCATATACTCGTCAAACGCCATCCGGAAGACGCTTATCAGGGAGCCTGTCCATATCATCGAGATTGTCTGGAAGGCATGGCTTCCGGACCGGCAATCGAGAAGAGATGGGGTAAAAAGGGAGCTGAACTGAGCGGTGAAAAGGAAGTGTGGGAGCTCGAAGCCTATTACTTGGCACAGGCACTCGTAAACTACATATTGATTCTGTCCCCGAAAAAAATCATCCTCGGTGGCGGCGTCATGAAGCAGCCTCAGCTTTTCCCGCTCGTAAGGAAAAACGTCCAAACGCTGCTGAATAACTATGTGAACGTGAGTGAAGTCGCGGAAAACATCGAAAACTACATCGTCTCACCTGGCTTGGGCGACAACGCCGGGATCGTCGGAGCGTTGGTATTGGCCGGAAAAGCATGATCCAAAAGGGTGACAGGCACCATCCAATTTATGGATGATGCCTGTCACCTTTTAATAAAAATGTTATAGTAGAAACTATCAATTCATCAAAGAAAGGATTTTTATCCATGTCATATAAAATGATAGTGTTAGATTTAGATGATACGCTTCTTCGCGATGATCAGACGATTTCGGAGAGGACGAAGAATGCTTTATTGATGGCCCAGGAGGCAGGTGTGAAGGTTGTCCTTGCATCTGGGCGCCCGACATTTGGTATGCGTGGAATTGCCATAGAGTTGAAGCTGGACCAATTCGGCAGCTATCTGTTGGCATTCAACGGTTCCAAAATCATCGATTGCAAAACGGATGAAGAGAAGTACAGCCGAACGCTGTCACCTGAAACGGCTCATAAATTATATGACCTCAGCAAGCGCGAGGGTGTTGGGATTTTAACGTACAAAGAAGACGCCATTATTGTTGAAGAGCCCAACGAATTTGCGGAGATTGAAAGCATGCTGACGGGGCTTCCGGTTGAAGTCGTGCCAAGCTTTAAAGAAGCCGTAACGGAACCGGTTGTGAAAGCACTTATGCTAAAAGAAGCTGATAGATTAGTAGAAGTAGAGAAAAAACTTCAAGGCGAGCTTGAAGGAGAACTGAGCGTCATGCGTTCAAAGCCATATTTCCTGGAGTTCACTGAACAAGGTGTGACAAAAGGGGCAAGCTTGGATTATTTGATCAAGCCGCTGGGCATCCGGCCTGAAGAAGTCATTGCGATCGGAGACAGCTACAACGACTTAACGATGATTGAATTCGCCGGCCTTGGAGTGGCGATGGGCAATGCGCCACAAGATATAAAGGATAAATCGGACTATATCACGGCCTCCAATATGGAAGACGGGGTGGCAGAGGTCGTCGAGAAATTTGTATTGAAAGAGCTAAGTTTGATATAAATAGGTTTTAAAAAGGTGACTAAAAAGGTGACAGGCACCATCCAGTATCTGGATGGTGCCTGTCACCTTTTTTATTAACTTAAACCCATAATTTTAATCCTTATATTGCCATTATAGTTTTATGCTGGTAAATTAGTATGGTGTTTTGTCATTTTATAGGGGGTAGGGTTAGTGTATTGTAAAGAATGTGGTAGTAGAGAGTCCAATGATTCAAAGTTTTGTAGTCGCTGCGGGACAAAGATTTCTAATAGTCAAAGTTTAAGAAGATACGACGAAAAATCTAGTTCCTTGTTGTTGTTTTTATTGCCGATGATGTGCCTTATTCTCATGGGGGGGGCAAGTTTCGGTTATTATCTTTATGAAATGAACAACAACAAAAAAGTTTCAAAATGGAAGGAATCAGGTGAGAAACTTGCTTCCATTGGCAAATATGAGGAAGCTTTGCAAGATCTAAAAAGAGCTCAATCAATTCGCCCTCAATATACAGTGCTTAAAAAAGATATGGAAACCATCCAAAAAGCCCAAAACTATCAAAATCAAATTGATCAAGTATCGAAACTAATTAAAACTAGGAAATTTAGTGAGGCTAAGAGTAAAATTAACGCTTTAAAGACCAGCCTAACTCATGAAAAGTCTTTAATTTTTCAGCCAATGCCCGAACTGGTTGCAGAAAAGGAAACAATAATTAAAGTGGCAGAAATAAAAGAAGAGTTTGCAAATCTTAATACGGTGGATGAACTGGCAGCTAAGCTATCAATTATTCAATCGCTTACTTCCACTGAAGCGCCTAAAGTCAAAGAACAAATTATCAACAAGATTGTTCAAGTGACCAGCGATCAAACTGAAAAGGATTTGAAAAAGCATAATTTTTCCGAGGCAATTAATTTAGTTGAAAAAGCCCTTACATACTCTAGCAATAATAAAAAATTATTAGAATTAAAAAATACTATCGATCAAAGCAAGTCCCAATTTGAAAAGAGTGAACAACAGCGTATCCAGCAGGCAAAGGAAGCTGCTGCAAGAGAGGATTTAAAGAATCATACCTCAGCAGTTAAAGTAGTTTCACTTGAAAATCAATTAGACGAATACGGAGATTTGAATATTTTAGGAGAAATAAAAAACACAGCTACAAAAGGCATATATTCCGTAAATATTTCTTATTCAGTTTATGATGTTCAAGGTGTGATAATCGATACAGGGTATACGACAGTTTTTCCTTATTACTTAGATGCAGGAGAGACCGGAACATTTAGTGATACAGTCTATTCTGTGTATCAAGATGCTAAAGTTCAAATTGATAACATTGAGTGGATATTAGAATAGAAAGCGGTGAGGAAATGAAAGGAAGCTGGATAGCAAGTATTCTCAGCACTCTACTAATTCTTAGTGGGGGTGCATATGCAATGATATATATACATGAAAAGGTTCCTGCAAAATTAAAGAATAACTCTTTGATTGCTGTTGCCTCAGAGGATAAAATCAGCAAAAAGCCAAATGATATGACCTTAAAAGAAGTAATTCACAACGTTCAGAAATTTGTGGTTAATGTGGAGATGGAAGATGGCTCATTGGGATCGGGATTTCTATACAATAGTAAGGGTGATGTCATTACAAATGCTCACGTAGTCTCAAACAACAAAGATGTCACGATCAAAACAACCGATTCAAGAGAGTTTGATGGAACAGTTATAGGGGTCAGTACAGATGTCGATGTAGCTGTTGTACGCGTACCTGGTCTGGCAGGAGAAGATTTTTTGAAGCTACGAAAAAACAAGAAAGCGGAAGTAGGGGATGAAGTCATCGCCCTTGGAAGCCCTTTAGGTTTGCAGGATACAGTTACGACCGGGATCATCAGTGGAGTGAACAGGGACTTTGACCTCAAACCATATCATTATGAGGATATGTATCAAATTTCTGCACCAATAACACATGGGAATAGTGGGGGCCCGCTAGTCAGTCGGAAAACAGGGGAAGTTCTTGGTATTAACTCTGCAGGTATGGATCAAGGCACAATTGGCTTTAGTATTCCGGTAACAGAAGTAATTCCAATTGTTGAAGGATGGTCTGCAAATCCAATGACTCAAATGCCTGTAGTCGAAATGAATTCTAATAGTGAAGAAGACGAAGAAACCATCTCAAATACAGATGCAGCAAGCTATCTAGTTCAATACTTTTATGAAAGCGTCCAATACGGTGACTATGTTACAGCCTACTCTCTTTTGGGCAGCAATTGGCAAACTCATACAACATATGAAGATTTTAGAAATGGATACTTGAACACAAAAAATGTTGAAGTAGATGACCTTCAAGCGACAAGCTCAGGAGATAATGTAGTAGTTATTGGCACAATTAGTTCTGAAGAAAATGTCAATGGAACTACACAGTACAGTAAATACCAAGTTAAATATACCGTAGGCAAAGAAAATGATCAGCAAAAAATACTATCAGGAAACGCTAAAAAAATTGAATAAATGAATTATAAAGGTGACAGGCAGCATCCAATATCTGGATGGTGCCTGTCACCTTTTGTATTATTTTTTTCTATCGTTAACCAAATGGATAAGTGATATAATTTCTTTATCACTACTTTTTTCCATTTCTAATAGTTTTTGATTTTATTTGTGAGGATGGATTTAATGAAGAGAAAGATTATACTTACAGTTCTAAGTGTGGTAGCGCTGGTTGTTTTTGGCGGCGGTGTTTATGCCTATTACCTGTTTCATTCTGTCAAGGAAACAGCTACGAAAATGCATGAAGAAGTAAAGCTTAGCACGCCTCACGAGGCACCAAAAATAACCCCTGAGCAAAATAACGAGCATATCGAACCCATTTCCATACTATTATTGGGTGTGGATGAGCGAAAGAATGACGTCGGTCGATCGGATACGATGATCGTGATGACCTTGAATCCAGAAAAGAAAAAGATGCAGATGATCAGCATACCGCGCGACACACGGACTGAAATCGTGGGTCACGGAACGGTTGATAAAATTAATCATGCCTACGCATTTGGCGGTCCGAGCATGTCCATCGATACAGTAGAAAACTTTACAGGGATTAAAATAGACTATTTTATCCGTGTGAACATGGAGGCTTTGAGCGGTCTCGTGGATGCAGTTGGCGGAGTGACTGTACATAATAACCTCGATTGGACTGAAAGCGGATATCATTACAAAAAAGGTGAATTATCCTTGGATGGGAAACATGCACTTGCATACGCACGGATGAGGCATGATGATCCGAATGGGGATTTTGGCCGAAATGAGCGCCAGCGTCAAATCATCATGGCAATCATTAATAAAGCTGCCAGCTTTTCTTCCGTGACAAAATTTGATGACATTCTGAATGTTCTTGGCAACAATGTTAAAACGAATTTAACATTTGATAATATGATGGATATCCAAAAGAATTATCGTGATTGCCGTGAAAACCTTGAACAATATGAGGTTAAGGGCAAAGGCGAGATGATCAATAAAATTTATTACTTAGATGTTCCTGATGAAGAAAAACAAAAGGTCACAAATATGCTGAAAAGCAATCTTGATGAAAACTAATCGACCAACCAGCCCCTAATTATTTAGGGGTTTTTTATTTTGGTTCTATAATATTTGTTGGGGTTCTTACACAATTTGAACAAAAAAATGCACGTAATCA